>CASFBV010000056.1 GCA_949293065.1 uncultured Mycoplasma sp. | reverse complement strand
TTGATGTGGATTTGCCATTATTCATCTTCTCCTTTTTCAATTTCAATACCAATACCTTTAAGAGCTTCGATAATTTCATTTATTGATTTTTCACCAATTGAATTGATGTTTTTTAAATCTGAATAAGTTAATTCTTTTAGTTCACTAACTCTTGAAATGTTTGCTTTTTTAAGTCCATTTGTTGAACGTACTGTTAAACCTAAATCATCAATTGTCATTGAAGCAAATTTATCCTCTGATTTTTTAGTAATTTCAGAAATAAACATTGCATCAATTTCTTCTTGATTTAAATTAATGTTTCCAATAATATTTAAATGAGCTGTTAAAACTTTTGCTGCTTGTGCTAATGCATCTTTTGCTTCAATTGTTCCATCAGTTTCAATTTCTAATTCAAGTTTTTCTTGAATATGATATGAAGATGAGTTTAATTCTTCTACATAGTATGCAACTCTTTTAATTGGAGAAAAATTTGAATCACAAGGTAATAATTTACCTTTAACTTTTGAATCAATATCTCCACGATGTTCATTAATAAATAATTCATTTTGTTCTTCATTTGAATAACCATAATCTGCTCTAATAAATAAATCAAATTCCAAGGCATTTTTTGCTGATAAAGTTGCAATTGGAGTATTTAGATCTCCAACAATTTCTACACCCATTGGTAAATCTAAATCTTTATATGTAACAACACCTTCAGATGAAGATTTAAATGAAACTTTTAAAATTGTATTTTCACCAAAAACAGCTTCATTATATTTAAATGGAATTCTACATAATCTTGAAATTAATGTTAACGTATCAACATCTGTATTTACAATTGATGTATATTGATGATTAACATCTGCAATTTTAACTGCAAATGGAGCAACACCATAAATTGATGATAAAAGAACACGTCTTAAAGAGTTTCCAAGAGTGTTAGCCATTCCTCTTTCTAATGGTTGTATTACAAATGAATTGTTAAATTCATCAACTTTTTTATATTTAATTTCATTGTATTTTAATTTTGTAAATCTTGCCATTATTTTCTCCTATCTTCTTTTTTGTCTTTTTAAAACTCTTTTAGGTGGTCTTGTACCATTGTGAGGAATTGGTGTAACATCTTCAACTGATTTAATTGCAATTCCTGAAACTTCGATTTGTTTTCTTGCTGATTCTTTACCAGGTCCAATCCCTTTCAATTTAACATCTACTTCTTTAAGACCTGATTTTTTAGCTTCTTCTGCTGCTGCTGCTGCTGCTAATCCAGCTGCATAAGGAGTTTTCTTTTTAGTTCCTTTATATCCAATTGCTCCTGATGATGATCATGCAAATACATTACCATTCAAGTCAGTAAAAGTAACAATTGTGTTTTGGTGAGTAGAGTGGATATGAGCAATACCTGAAGTTACAATTCTTTTTTTACCTTTTTTTGCCATAACTAATCCTTTCTATTTTTTCTTACCAGCAATCGCTACTCTAGGACCTTTTCTAGTTCTAGCATTTGATTTAGTTGATTGTCCTCTAACTGGTAATCCTTTTCTGTGTCTAATTCCACGATAATTTTTGATTTCCATTAAACGTTTAATGTTAATTCCAATTTCTCTTCTTAGATCACCTTCAGTTGTATATTTTGCAGCTTCTCTTCTTATTGCTGACAATTGGTCTTCTGTTAAATCAGCAACTTTAATATTTTCATCCACATTTGCATCTTTAAGAATTTTTGAAGATAAACTTCTTCCAATTCCATAAATATATGTTAATGATATTACAACACGTTTGTTGTTAGGTATTTCAATGTTAAGTACTCTGGCCATATTTTATCCTTGTCTTTGTTTGTGCTTTGGATTAATACAAATCGCACGAACAATTCCCTTTCTTTTAATAATCTTACAGTCTTTACACATTGTTTTGACTGATGCTCTTACTTTCATTATTTTCTCCTTTCGAAAAATGTTATTTATGTCTAAACACAATACGACCTTGTGATAAATCATAAGGAGATATTTCTACATCAACTGTATCTCCAGGTAAAATTCTAATTGAATGTAAATTGATTTTTCCGCTTACAGTAGCTTTAATTGTTACATTATTCTCAAGCTCAACTTGATATTCTCTTGTTGAAAATGATTTAGTAACTTTACCTACCATTTTAATTGCATCTTTTGCCATTAATTAAGTTAAAACAATTCCTTTCCCATTTTTTATTAGAACAGTGTGCTCATAATGAGATGATTTTTTTCCTGATTTTGCAACAACTGTTCAACCATCTCTTAAAACTTTAATTTTAGAAGAATCTTGCAAAATCATTGGTTCAATACAAATAACCATTCCATCTCTTAATTGTAAACCTTCACCTTTTTTACCCTCATTAAAAACATAAGGATCTTCATGCAACTGTTTACCTATTCCATGACCACAAAATTCTTTTGGAGTGTACAATCCTTGCTCTTTAATATAAGAACCAATCGCAAAACCAATGTCACCAATAGTTGCACCAGGTTTTATTGCTTCTAAACCTTTTTTAAATGCTTGTTCAGCAACATTAATTAATCATTGGTTTTCTTTTGTGGATTGTCCTACCGAAATAGTGAATGCACTATCAGAATGGTATCCTTCATAAACAACACCCATATCCAAAGACAATAAATCACCATCTTCCAAAATGCGGTTTGTTGGTATACCATGAATCAATTCTTCATTAACAGAAGCACAAATGGTTCCGGTAAATCCATTGTAACCCAAGAATGAGGGTTTGGCTCCTGCCTTTAATGTTTCATTATAAGCAATTGAATCTAAATCTTTTAATGAGACACCTGGTCTTACAGCATCTCTTACAATCTTTTTAATACTTGCCAGGATTTCACATGATTTTGTTATTAACTCAATTTCTCTTTGTGACTTAATATTAACCATTATTCTATTATATCTAAAATTTTATCAACTATCTCATTAATTGGTTGATTATTTGTATTAATTTTATATAACTTATTTTTTGAGCTATAAAAATCAATTAATGGTTTTGTTTGCTCATCATAAACATCTAATCTTTTTTTAATTGCTTCGGGTTGATCATCAGCTCTTTGAATTAATAATGTATCATCATTTTCACAATATGGATGTTTTTTAGATTTAAATAATGAAAGATTAAATGTTTTTTTACATTTTGAACAAAAGAACCTCTCACTCAACCTTCTAATAACTTCTTCCTTTTCAACATCTAAATAAATAACAACATAATTATTAAATCCTAATTCATCTAAAAATTGAGCTTGTTGCAAAGTTCTTGGAAATCCATCTAAGATAAATTTTTTATTATTTGATTCTAAGGAATGAATTTTATTTTTAACAATTTCATTTGTTATGCTATCTGGAACATAAGCGCCTGACTCAACTATTTTTTGAACTTCTAATCCTAATTTAGTTTTATTTTTAATTTCTTCTCTAAAGATATCACCTGTTGATACTTGAATAATTCCAGATTTTTTTTCTAAAGCTGAGCTTACAGTTCCTTTCCCACTACCTGGCATTCCCAAAAAAATAATGTTTTTACTTACCATAAATTTCTCCTTAATTTAATCAATAAAATTATTATATTTTATTTCTTTCTTTTTGATCAAATAAATGAATTATTTTCAAAATAATCATCTTCAAATGTATTATCAAAATCCCCAAAATCATTTATATTATTATCAATGTAATCCATTAATTCCATTTTTTGAAATGCTAAAAATTCATTTGTTGATGTATCTTCAAATAAAAAATCATTTCCAAACGGATTATTAAAAGTACCTCAATCATTTATTTCATTTTCATGTTTTTTATTAACTACAATTGAACCAGGATTAAGAATATAAAAATCTCTACCTTCTTGCTCTAGCAAAGTTAAAATAGCGTTCATTAATGCACCGGTTCCTTTTCCGGTAATTATTGTTAAAGTATTATCAAAAGATGAATTATCAAACGATAATAAAGAACTCAAAACCATAGATGTTGCTTCTGCAACAGTTAAACCGTGTAAATCAATAATCATAAAATAATTATAGTTTAAATAAAAATAGAAATTCACCAAAATTTAAAATGAAATAGCTTTTTATTAAGATAACCAAATGAATTTGATATAATTAAAAAACTATGAATATTAATAAAAAAAATACAAGAAAAAATATTCTATTATTTTCAGGGTTATTTTCTATTGGAGCTATTTCTTTGGTTGCATCAACGCAGTCTTGTTCTTGTTCAAGCAATGCAAATTCAGAAGAAACATATGAAGCACAAACAAAACTTCCCACTCTTTTAAAGAGTTCTTTTAGTTTAAAAGATCTTAGCCTAGAAGGTTTAACATTTGATAAAATTAAAAACCAAATTAATAGTGACTTCTTTTACAAAAATCGTCAAGTTTTATTTGACAATGCCGACAGTTTCAAAAAATCAAGTGTTTCAGAAATTAAAGTAGATCAATCATTACCTTATGAAATAACAATTAGTTTCAAATTAAATGGAAAAGATCAAGTTATTAGAATAATTCAAACAATTGAAGAAGCATATGGTGAAATTCAAGAACAGATCTTGCAAAATCAAACAGCTCAAATTAACACATTTAATAATTCAACAATTGAAATTAAGAATAACAATATTTCAAGAATAGTTAATGATCAATATTATGAAACAGAATTATTGACAAAATATGGAGATCAAGGATTTCGCTATCCATCATGAGACTATAATTATGAATCAGGTCAAAACTACATTCTTAATCTTAATGATGGAACAACACTTGATATGTCACAAGCTGTTTTTAATGAGAGAGTTCCTGGATCTGAAGGATGAAAATATTCAGACCCTAATTTTATTCACTCAGAGATAAAAAAAGGTCAACTAAAAAAACACCCTGCTGCTGATGGGATGCACGAGCAACAATTAAATGATTCTGAAAAAGCAGTTGATAAATATTTTAGTTTGCCTTCAACAGTTAAAGGTCTAACTTCTTTAGGTCTTTATGCTCCTGCAGGAGAAGTATGTAAATTAACTTTTTCACAAGAGACATATGATCAAATGAGCAAACAAGGTATTAAAGATTTTAAAATAGTTATTAATTCAAGTTATTGAGATAATTATGCAAGACCAGACACAGGACAAATCTCAAAAAGATATCCATTTGTTCAAACAGAATTTATAGTTAGTTTATATGATTTAGATTGAACCCATTCATATGAGTTTGGTACTCCATTTGGTGGGACAATTTCTGTTTACATAAATACTCCATTACAATCTTCAACATATAATAATTTATACAAATCATATCAAAATTATCGTTTTAATGTAACTGGAGCAACAGAGATGTTGTCTTATTATCATGGACTTACAACCGAAGAAGAATGAAATAGTCAAATTGAACGTGTAAAAAATGGAACATTAACAGCTCCAGAAATGTCTATTGATTTTCCATTTGGAGCAACTAACATTTCATATACAGGGATTAAAGAAATTGCTTATACAAGTCTTGGAAAAATCATTTATCCAAAAACTCAAGTAGAGAAGTGAAATGACTTCTTAATATTGAGTGAATATTTTGCTTCTAGAGATGTAAAAAACAACATTACTAAACTAGATTTTCGTTTTAATGATGATATTTGAGGTGGTGGTGAAGCTTGAGGTGGTGGAAATAGGTTGTCTTGTCGATTATCATGAGCAAAATCAGCTTTTTTAACACAAGCAGAGTGAACCATTTCAAATAATTGAGGTACACTTCATGAAATTAATCATAATTTCCAACAAAATAGCGCTTTCTTTATAGGGGATTCTCATGGAGAAACAAATCAAGTAACAATGGCAAGTTTTTCTATTATTTCAGATTCTGGGAGATGAAGAAACTTAGCTAATCCTTCTGGTGAATATTCATTGAGTGTATGGCAAAGAATGAGTAATCTTTATAGTCTTATTCAATGAATCAAAAACAACAATTACAATGAGGGTGGAAAAAAAGTTGCAGGCAATGGAAAACCAGCACAAAGTGCAGGTGAATATGAATACCAAATTTATGGGTTAATTTTATTTATGATTGGTTCATATAATTATGTTAATTATGCAAGACATGACATTGCAACCAATAATGGGGTTGATTCAAATGGAAATTCTGCTGAAGGTGGTTTTTATGAAATTTTAGAACTTTCAGACTATTTTAAATTAGACTTTTGACCAGCACTTCAAAAATATTATCCAATTTGATATGATGATGGACAACAAACAGAGGCAGGTAGTTATCCTGTTTGAGATGATTATCATAAATGACCAAAAGATTATAATTCAGCAACCCAAGCTCAAAGGGCTGAAATTGATCGTCTAAGAACATCATATAAATCTTTTGATTTTATTGGAAATCTATATGCTGCTGGAATTTATATGTATGATAATGACACAGGCAATTATGTTTACACAAATGATACAGCAGCTCCTTATCAAATTCCTGCAGGAAGACCATATGTGTTTGATTTTGAAAAAGGAATTAATTGATTAGAAAATGATAAAAATTATAAATTCTCTTGATCTAAACTTAAATTTGAACCAACAACAAAATTAGGTGGAACTTTAGAATTAGATCCAACAAATTCAAAAAAATTAATTTACACACCTCCTACCAATTCAATAGGACAAGTTGATGAATTTGATATGGCAATTATTCCTGACGCAAATTTCAAAGGAAGACCATCTAATTATGTTACACAATACAAATGAAAAATTAAAGTTAGACAAGTTCCAAATGCTGCTCTAGCTTCATCATATATATTTCCAGATGATACTTATATAGAATATTGAGAAAATTTAGATAAGAAAGTTAATTACATGCGTAATGAATCAAATGCTATCAATACTGATGTTGTTGATTTGTCGCAAGGAATTATTTATGAAAGTGGTGTTGAAAAAGATGTTCCTGGTGGAACGAGAGTTAGATTAAATTTTATTGCTCCTAAAACAGGTAAATACCAATTTAAAGTTAAATTTAATTTTCAAATAAAAATTTATAAAGGTTTTGGCGATGATGCAGTTGAGATTTTTTCAGATCCATTTTATTCAGGTTCTGGGTATAAACTAATCAATAAGGTGTTCCAATTAAATGAAGGTGAGATTTTGCCTCTTGACATTTTTATCTTAAGTGGTTCATCATGTAAATCTGGAGATTACATATATAAAGATCAAACACCAAATTTAAACTTCCAAGTTTTATTTGATGATCAAGAAAATGTTGTAGATTTTGCATCTAATATTATTGATCCATTTGCTACTAGTTTGATTGATGATCCGCGCAAGTTTATTACAGATAAGCAATATCATTATTCATCAAATAGAACTATTGATTTAAATAAATTGCAAACTTCATTGTTTGGACTTAATGTTTCAAGACAAGTTAATGTTGTTGATACAAACAATTACAAATTTGAAGCGGTAGAAGGTCGCACAAATTTAGGATTAACTAATTTTGGTAATAATAAAGATATTGATTCACAATTAAAAAATGATGATAACCATTATATGGAAATTTGAGCTCCATCAAGTGCAAAATATCTAGAACTTTCTTTCAATGTCAACTTTAATTCTATTACAAAAATTGGAAGTATTAATTTTTATAATAGAGTTGATAATTGAACACAAGCAAGACCGAAAAAAATAACAATTAAAGATCAAAATGATAATATTTTATACTCTGGTGGTTTTGGAACTCAATTTGCAGATG
>CASFBV010000055.1 GCA_949293065.1 uncultured Mycoplasma sp. | reverse complement strand
TTATTAATTCACATTTAATAATTCATTTTTTAAGTAAAATAAAAAACTGCACCATAAATTGTAAGTCAAACTTTTTGTCCCTTACTTTATAAAACATTCATCAACTATTGTTGATGGGATTTTAGCTTTTAATAACAAAACTTATCTTATTTTTTATAATTTAAAAATGAATTCTATTAATTGATTCCCTGGGCATATGGCCAAAACCTTAAGAGAAATAAAAGAAAAACAATCTATTGTAGATTGTTTCATTGTATTAATTGATTCAAGAGTTCCACTTAGTTCTTATAATGAAGATTTAGATTTAATTGCTCCTAACAAGCCAAGATTATTTGTATTTTCAAAATGTGACTACTCAAATACATCTAGAGTTAATCAATTAATTAAAAAATTTAATAATGAAAATGATAAATGTGTTGTTGTCAATCTAAAACAAAATAGTTCAAGACAAAAAATATTAAAATCACTAAATCAATTATTAGAATCAAAAAGAAAAAAGGACAAGGAAAAAGGATTATTAAAACCACGTTTAAGATGTTTTGTTATAGGAATGCCCAATGTAGGAAAATCAACATTAATTAATTTGTTGTCGAATTCTTCTAAAACAAAAGTTGCAAATTTCGCTGGAACAACAAGATCGTTACAATGAATATCAGCTGGAGATATACAATTATTAGATACACCAGGTATTTTAATGCCTAAATTAGTCAATCAAAAAGATGCAATTAAACTAGTGGCTTGCGGATTAATAAAACAAGATGTTATTAATGATAAAGATTTTTACTACAACATTGTAGATATTTTAAATGAAAACAATAAAGATAAATTTAATGAGTTAGAAATCGAATATCATGAAGATGAAATTGGAAAATATGGTGAACTAGTTAAATTGGCTCGTAAATATAATTTTTTAGCCAAAAATAAAGAACCTAATATCAATAAGGTTTTATCAATGTTAAGAACAAAAATATTGAATTTTAAAAATATAACTTGGGATTAATTATTCAATAATTCCAGTTTTTTCTAATTTAAAACTAAACTGATTTATCTTATCAATAATATTTTGTTTTTTAATATTTCAATTTAAATGATTAACTCTTTCAAGAGGATATTTTTTAATTCTAAAGAAATTTTCAACATCTTTATCGATCACATAATCATTATATGATTTTCAATAATCAAAATTATCCAAATATAAACCTAAAACGAATAATCCTGTTTTTTTGTCTAATATTGCTAATGGCATCTTAATTGTTCCAATAGAATAATTTACAACCATTTCAAATTTATCTTCAAATCCAATAACATCATTAGATAAATCAAATTTAATTTTTTCAACTAATGAAGCAGATAAATCAGTTAATGAAATTTGAACAGTTGAATGATTGATTTTTCTTTCAGTTGTTCCATCATCATTAATTTTGTTTTTGTAATATTTATAATTTTTTCTTTCTTCCTCATTTAAATCTAAAAATTTCAATCATTCTTTAAATACTCCAATATCCTCAGAACCTGATGGATTTTGAATATCTTGTGAATATATTGATTTAATAATAATCATTTTATCTCTTGCCCTTGAAATAGCAACATTTAATGCGTTTTTACCACCAGGTTTTGCAACATATGTTGAATGTAATTTTGTATTTTTATCATACGCAATAGAAACTATTAACAAATCTGCTTCATCACCTTGAATATTTTCAATATTTCTAATTAATAATTTACCTTCATCCATTGCTCTTTCTAAATCTGGATAAGATTCTAAGATTAATTCTTCAATTGATGTTTGTTGAGATGCATTAAATGCTAATAAAATTATTTTTTCAAATTTATTTAGATTATTAACTGCTTGCTTAATAACTTCATTCAATTCATTAATGTTTTTTGAATTTTCCCAAACACCGTCTACATTGATTACCTCAATAGGTTGGAAGGATATATCTGTTCTTCTAGTGTCAACAACGTCTAATTCACCTTTATAAAATACTTGTGAGTTGAACGACATTAAAGACGCAAAAGAAGAACGATAATTTTTATCAAGCAATAAAGTATATGTTCCTTTTGCAATTGCATAATCTAATAATGATTCGATTCCACCAAATGGATTTTCTCCTTCAACTTTTGCTGCAAACCATCTAGATGGTTGCATTTGTTGATCATCACCTGCAAGAATCTTAATTTTAGCTAAATATAAAATTGGAATTCCTTTTTCTAAAAAAATTTGTGATGATTCATCTAATAACGCATAATCAAATTCTTCTCTATCTCAACCTTGTAAATCTGTCTCTGGAGTCGTGATAATAATTGGATAAATTTGTTTAATAATATCAATATGTTTTTTGATGAAAACTATTGGGTCTAATGATGCGGATCTAACATCCATTGCAAATGACCCATATTTTGTCTTCATATTGTCATCAAATTTTTTAATTTTTTCAACAATCATTTTTGAAATCAAAATTTTTAAATTTTCATGATTGTTAATAATTGATTTAGTTTCTCTTGAATCATTAATTTGAAGATTATGTAATTTTGTTCATAAGTTAGAATCAATTTTATTTTTACGAGATAAATAGTAATCAATATCAATATTCTTATCAATTAAATTTTGAACAATATTATTTGAATATGATTTAACATCTTTTCTAACTGAAGTAAAGAAATTGGGTTTTTTAATATCATTTTCTTTCATCAAATACTTACCAATTTTTCTTGGTTTTAATTTAGATATTTCTTTATAGTTGTATTTTAAATTAGGATCTAATTCCAATAAATGTCTTAATGTTTCTTCATCATAATTATGATCTTTTGCAAACTCTGAAAACAATAAAATATTTTCATGTGAAAATTCTTTTTTCATAATTGAATTAATTAAACGCATTAGTTCTTTTTCTTTATCTGAAATAATTTTTATCATTTTTTCATTTGCACTTTGACTAAAATTTTCAAGATATGTTATGTATTCTTTAATTGGTTCATAAAAGTTTTTTTTGTTCATTTCTTTGTCATTTAAAATAAATAAACAAAATTCTTCCAACGACTCCATACGATTTTTAAGAACTTCTAGGGCTGCTCTTTTTTGAGATACAACTAAAGCTGTTTTGTCAAACATCAAAATATTAGTCAAAATATTTGTTATTGTTTGAGATTTTCCTGTTCCTGGCGGACCTCAAATAATTGTATTTTGATTTAAAGCAGACACAACTGCTTTATCTTGTGATAAATTTGAATGAACAATTTTATAAAAACCAAAGTTTTTTTTAAATATAGAATCTCTAACTCTATTTTTATAAATGTTTTTATCAAATTCAACTTCTAAAACTTTATCTAATAAATTATTTTCCAAAATCTTTAACATTATTTTTCTTAAATGGCCACCAGTAGGTTCAAAAAATCCTAATGAAATTCCTGGTCAAAATGAAATTGATTCATTATTTATTTCATTTTCTTTAAAGTTAGGGACAAAACCTTTTAAGGTATCAGGCAATGTAAAACTTTGACTTCATGATTTTTTAACCACATCAAAAAGTTGGGCTATTGACATTTTAGAATAATCAATGTCTACATCTAATAAAAAATTATTTGATTCTAAAAAATAAACAAGTTTTTCATTAATTTTAATATCACCAACTGAAACAATAGAAACTTTTGAATTTTTAATTTTGATATTAACTTCTTTAAAAAACATTGGAGCCTGAACAATTTTATTGTCAATTTTTAGAGTCATATAAATAAACCCTAAGTGAATTGGTCATAAATTATTTTGTTCATTCATTGACTTTGCCTTATTTAAAAGTACTTTTCATTCAAAAGCAGATTTTTGTTTGCTTATTTCCATAAATTTGATTACTTCTTTTTTAAGCAAATCAATGTCTGTTATTAACTTTTTATTTGAAAACTTTTGTTCTAACTCCTCAGGAATTACTTCATCAAATTCTTTATAAATATTTTTAATCTCTTCTATTGAATTTGCTTTATTAATTAAATTAACAAAATATTCATTATCTGTTTGAGTTAGAGGGATTAAAAAAGTTTCATTAGAAATCACTTTTTCAAAAAATTTATCTCCGAATTTTTTTTGAACATCAAATATATTTTTGTTATTAACATTTGAAAAAATACATGAATCATTTCTTGAAATATTCAATAAATCATTTAGCATTTTTTTATATTTTTTAGTTACATCTTCGTTTTCAAAATTATTCATATCTTATAAATTATAATTTATATTGCTTTTATTATTTATGAAAAACAATTTTTTTATTAAGAATAATGCAATATTTTCTATTTGTATTGCCGGTATTTTTTTAGCTCTTATTATTTTATTAAATTTTGTCTTTGATTTATTTAAAGTTTGGTCATGATCTATACAAATGTTTTTAGTGATTTATGCAATAGGTATTTATAAAATCAAAAATATAATTGTTAATATTTGCTTTTTACTTGTAACACCACCACTTTTATTTGCAATGGAAAATAATGTTTATGCAATAAATGGAATCCAAGTATTTTTTGAATATTTTTTAGTGTTTTATATCTTTGCACTTCTTTACATTTCAAGATGTATTTCAAATTTATTCAAAAAGAAAAATCATTATTTAATAATAGATTCATTTATTTTTGTTGTGTCATTTTCTCTACTAATTATTCTTAAATATTTTTTACATTCAATTGCTTCTTATACATGATGGAGCACTCCATTTTGAGGTTCATTAGTATTTAATGCTCCTTGATTAGCAACAAATGCACTAACAATTCCGGTTGCAATTTTAATTTGTCCTTTTGTGTTTAAATTATTCAAAAAATCTGAACTTGAAAATAAAAATAAATGATAAAAGGAATAAAAAAATGGCGGGGCAGAGAGGATTCGAACCTCCGCGGGGATTTCTCCCCCTAACGCGTTAGCAGTGCGTCCTCTTCGGCCTCTTGAGTACTGCCCCAAACCATTTTTATTATATCAAT
>CASFBV010000054.1 GCA_949293065.1 uncultured Mycoplasma sp. | reverse complement strand
TGGTCGCGTAGCTCAGGGGACAGAGCACGTGCCTTCTAAGCATGTGGTCGGAGGTTCGAATCCTCCCGTGATCGCCATTTTTTTTATGTCTTTTTTATAATCAAAATTGTAAAAATATAATAAAATTTATTAATATTTAATAAATTAAAAATTTAAGTTAGATTAACAATAGTAAAGGATGTGTTCTATGGCAAATGTAAAAACAACAAAAAAAACAAATAAAAAAGTTCTAATGATGGATGGAAAACCTCTTCCAAAAAGAGTGAAATTAGAATCATATTCATGTATTTGAAAAATATATTTAGTTACAGATCCAAAAACAAAAGAGCAACACAAAAAAAGATTTTGAATTGTTATAGGTGATAGACACAAAAGATATAGAAAATTTGAAACTCAAGCAGAAGCAATTCAATATTTTAGAGCTTTAAAAAAATATGCTAAGATGAGAGTTAAATCTACAAAAACAAACAAATTCTTTAGAACTATTTATACATTTTTTGAAATGATTTGAAGGGGAGCAAGTTTTGATGAAATCAAAGCTACTACAACAAGAACAACAACCCAACATAGAGATGATGAAGATTATGAAGATGAATATTCACAATTTGATACTAATGAATTTGATGAAGATGATTTTGATGAAGAAGAAATCAATAGAGTTTTAGCCGAATCTGAAAAGGATATGATATTGATTGAAGAAGATGAAGATGAAGAATATACACCTGTTCCAGTTAAAAGAAATCATCCAGAAGAAAAATATGTTACTGAAATTTTAGATTTATCATCAAATGATAAAAAGCCTAAAAATGAAAATCAAAAAACATTTGAACTAAGGGTTGATGAAGATGAAAAAGAACAAGTAGCTAAAATTAGAAAAGAAGAAAAACCAAAACAAAAACAACAAATTCAAAAACCTGTAACTGAGAATGAAACAGAAATTGATCCTTACTATGTAACAACAGAGGTTGTTTTTGAATCTAATAATCAACCAGTTGAAGAAAAACCAAAACAACAAGTTCAAAAACCTGTTATTGTTGAAGTTATTGAAAAAGAAGAAGTTAATTCAAAACCTTCTTCAAATAATTTTGATGAAGATGGATTTAGAGAAAAAAATCTTTATGATTTGGTTCTTGTTGGTGATATCATGGATGAACTAGAAAATAGTTTTGGAGATATTGAAGAAGAACAAGATAAAAATGATGATTTTGATGATGAATTTAATATCACACAGCATGACACTTCACTAACTCCAGCAGAAGAAAATGAAGAATATGATGATGAAATCAAATATCGTAACAAACCAAGAACTTGATTCTGAATTGTTTTTGTATTCATTGTATTAGTATTAGCAGCTATTGTTGTACTAGCATTAATTTAT
The DNA here is from genome assembly GCA_949293065.1 of uncultured Mycoplasma sp. Taxonomy (GTDB): domain Bacteria; phylum Bacillota_I; class Bacilli_A; order Mycoplasmatales; family Metamycoplasmataceae; genus UBA710. Next base: position 2,888 of record CASFBV010000054.1, on the reverse strand, counting down.
ACAAATGTAATTAATGTGTAATAAGCAAAGGAGAAATAATGGGATTAACAGAAATTTTATTAATTGTATTATTGTCATTAATAGGGTTAATATTAATTATTTTGTTACTTCCTTTTATTTTCAAAGCAGCACACAAAGTTAAAAACGATAAAAACAAATATAACAAAATTAGTAAAAGTAGCAAAATTCGTTTAATTAATCAACTAAGAGAGTCTGTTGAATACTTATCAAAAACAAAAACAGGAGCTTTGATTACAATTGAAAACAAAGATAGTTTAGATAATTTAAGAACAGATGGTATCAAATTAGAAGCTAATATTTCATCTGCATTAATTATTTCTATTTTTAATAAAAAATCACCACTACATGATGGAGCAATAATTATTAGAGAAGATAAAATCCTTTATGCATCAACATATTACAAAATTACAAGAAAATCAATAGATAATAAATATGGATCAAGACATAGAGCTGGATTAGGAATTTCAGAGGTTTCAGATGCTACAACAATTATTGTTTCTGAAGAAACAGGGGAAGTTTCAATTACAAAAAATTCAGAACTTGTTCCAGTCAAAATTAATGAATTCCAAGAAAAATTAGTTTTCTTCCTAAAAGATTAAAAATTCAAAAGGAGGTGTTGCATGAATCCTACAAATTCTACAAAACAATATGATATTAAACAAATGATTACTGAAAAGGATTTGTATTCAATTAGAGAATATGTTGACAACACCCCTATGGGAGATGTTGTTGAAGCATTATCTGAGTTAAATGAACTTGAAGTATCATTATTTTTTAGATTTTTGAAAACAGATATTGCTTCTGAATTGTTTTCACATTTAGATGAAGAGCAACAACATGCTATTATTCAGAATTTAACCAAAAAAGAAATTACTGATTTCTTAAATGAATTATATACAGATGAGATTGCTGACGTTTTAGAAGCGTTGCCTCCTGAAATGGCTAAAACAATTTTGCTGACTGTTGACAAAACAACAAGAGTTAAAGTTAACCAAATTCTTCAATATAATGATGATGAAGTTGGTTCTGTGATGTCGGTTGACATTATTTCATTGAAAAATAATTTAACCAATAAAGAAGCGTTAGAAATTATTAAACACAAAAGAGAAGAATCTGAAATTGGGCAATTCTACTATGTGGTAGATAACAAAAATAAATTACAAGGATTTACAACATTAGAAGATATTGTATTTTCTCCAAAAGATGGCCTTATTTCAGATAAAGTGCAACAAGTAAAATCTATTCAAACTAAACAATTAAAAGCTGATGCGGCAAATATTTTTGCATCAGAAGATTATTCAACATTGCCAGTTGTTGATGAAAATGGAGTTCTAATGGGAATGCTTACATCAAATGATGTAATTGACATTATTCATGAAGAAGCAAATGAAGAAATTTATAAAGCAGCCGGGATCTCTAATCAACCTACAACATCATATTTAAAAACGTCAATACTTCAAATTGTTAGATCAAGAGTTTTTTGATTAATTATTTTAATGATCGGTTCAACACTATCACAAGTTATTATTCAGTTATTTAATACTAAATTTGAAAATGAACTAAAAAACGTTTCAGAATTAGCAGGTGTTGCAATTTCTTCTGTTTTAATTGCTCTAATTCCTGTTACATCAGCAACAAGTGGAAATGCTGGATCTCAAACCACTTCTACACTTACAAGAGCAGTATCGCTTGGTGAGATAAAACCTGATAAGATGAAAAATGTTATAGGAAAAGAAGCACTAGCGGGATTAATTTTAGGTTCAATATTAGCTATTGTTAATTTTGCAAGATTATTAATTTACTATATGGCTTATAATGGATTCTTATTCCATCATATTAAATTTGTTATGTTAATTTCATTAGTATCTTCAATTTCATTATTAGTAGCAATTACATTATCTAAATTATTAGGAGCTTCTATTTTAACTCTTGCAGTTAAATTAAAAAAAGACCCAGCAGTAATGTCTGCACCATTAATCACAACAGTAATAGATGCTCTTTCAACATTAATTTTCTTTGGTCTTTCTTATGCTATATTATTGCCTGTATTTTTATAAAAATTATTTTACTTCTTCATCTTTTAAGGCAGCATAAACTTTTTCAGTTGTTTTAAATGATATTTTAGCAACCTCATACAATGCTTTTATTCCAAATTTTTCACAGAATTCAATAGCTGTTTTTTCAACTTCTGGATTTGCACTTGTACCTAATGGGAATTTCATTCCAATTGCTTCTTCTTGTTCCTTCATCATTAACAAGAAATGATATCTAGCTACAATTGAAGCCGCTGCTACTGCAACATGGATGTTTTCTGCTTTTTCAGCTAATAATATTTCTTTTTTAATTTCATCTGTTTTCAATCTTGATTTCATTAAATTTTCATAATATTTATTAATATTATCTACACTTGCAAATGCATCTAATAAAATGTAATCTTCATTAACTTTATCGTATTTTTCTAATGCAGTAATAGATTTCAAATGTAAAAACATTTTTAACTCATGTGCATTCATATATTTATTTAAATTGTTATATCCTTTTTGAGTTAAATGATTTACACGGTATTTTATTAAACTTTGAATCTTAGGAAAAATTTCCATAATTTTATTATCAGATAATGATTTAGAATCTTTAACTCCTAATTTTACTAATTCTTCAATTTTCTCATCTTCCACAAAAACCGCAGCAGCAACTAGTGGTGTTAAATAATCACCAACACCAGTTTCATCTGCTCCTATAATATTTTTTCCTTTTAATTGAGATTCTGATTCCAGCGATGAAATTTTTAATGGTTTAAAATTCTCTTTTGAATAATCAGGTTTTTTTGTTTTTTTCTTAAAAGCCATAACAACTCCTTTACGTATTTA
>CASFBV010000053.1 GCA_949293065.1 uncultured Mycoplasma sp. | reverse complement strand
GAGATGCTGAACAAAATATTTCAATTTCTAATGTTATAGCAAAAACACCAGAGGGACAAAAGGGTGAATTAGAAGTAACATTTGTGGCAAATCAAGTAATTGATTTAGCATCAGGAGTGCCAAAAATAAAAGCCAAAACATATACAGTTCAATTAACAGGGTTCTTTGCTTCTGAACCTACAACTGAAAAAAACAATCCAACTTTACCTGGGACTTCAAGTAAACTTCCTTCAGATTGATCAAATTCTGATCTTCAAGACATAATTAATAAAAACCTAAATCAACTATTTGATAATCCAGGACCAAATATGAGTGTTAAAGTGGTGAATGTTGAGCCAAATAATGCTGATGGATCTATGAAAGTTACATTAGAAGTGACAAACTGTGTAATTGAAAATGACAAAATAGATCCAAACCCAAGGGAATTCACAATTAATATAAGCGGATTCAAAACTCAAGCAGAAGCTGATAAAGAAAAATCAGATTCAAATAAAAAATGACTATTAGTTGCAATTATTGCTGTTTCAATAGTAGGTTTAATCTTGGTTATCATCGCTGGATTTATTAGAAAAAAATGAAAAGAAAGAAAAGAAGATATTCAAAAACTAAAAAATAATGGCAATAATTTAGGATAATTTAATGAGAAGTTGTTTTGTTTATATTTTAAAGTTTTTGTTTTGCTAAATACGACACAGTTTTCTTATCAATAATAGGCACATAGTTAAAATGAAAAATGATATTTAAGAGTTGGTAAATAATATTTTGAATTTAAATTTACTTAATTGATTTTACAATTTCAAATAATAAAATACCAGTTGCTACAGAAACATTTAGAGATTGAACAGTTCCAAACATATTAATGTAAATTAATTGATCGCTTGCTTTTAATAAAGTATTACTTACACCTTTGGCTTCATTTCCAACAATTAAGACTAATGGAGCATTATATTGAACTTTTGAATAATCTTGTGCTTTTTCATTTATTGCTGAAGCATAAATTCAATAATTTTGTGATTTTAATTTTTCCACAACAGGTTGTAAAGATGGAACTTTTGCAATATTCATATTAATAAATCCACCAGAACTCACTTTTAAAACGGTTTCATTAATATCAGCACTTCTTTTATCTGGAATAATAATATGTTTTACACCTGCAGCATTTGCTGTTCTCAAAATTGCTCCCAAATTATGTGGATCTTCAATATGATCTAACATTAAGATAATTTGAGGTTTGTCTTTAATAATTTTTTCAAGATTACAATACTGAAAATTATTTTCAATTATAGCAACAATTCCTTGATGATTTTCTCGTGTTAATTCATCTAAAAATTCTTTAGAAACAATTTCAATTTTTGATTTATCAAATTTTGGGTTTTCAATATTAAAAAACTTCAAAGTGTATATCTTTGAAATTTTTAAATTATTATTTATAGCATCTAGTACAGAATTTTTTCCACAAACTAATCTTGACATATTATTTCTTATTATTTTTTGCATTTTGCATTGAACGCATTACTGCTTTAATTTGAGCTTCAGATGGTTTTCTTCCCATTTGCAAAAACATTGCTCTTATCATTTTTTCGGTTACTGGTGGGTTTTCTTTAATTTGTTTTTCAAACATTTTTTTTGTTAAGAAAAATGCTAAAGCGGCACCAATTAAAAATAAACCAATTGATAAACCAACAACCAATCCAATTCATCCGCCTGTTGACATAGAAACCTCTTTAAATTAATTATTTTGAATAGAACTCAACAATTAATGATTCATTAATTTCTGAATTTAATTCTTTTCTTTCTGGTAATCTTGATAAAACAAATTTAAATTCACTTGATTGTGAAATTCAAGGAGCAACTTCTTTTTTAGATTTTGCTTCTAAAATTTGAACATTTTTTCTTGATTTTTCTTTTAATTCAATTACATCGTTAATTTTTACTTGCATTGATGGAATATCTGCTTTATGTCCATTTAATGTAAAATGTCCATGATTTACTAATTGTCTTGCTTGTCTT
>CASFBV010000052.1 GCA_949293065.1 uncultured Mycoplasma sp. | reverse complement strand
GTTGAAAAAAGCCCTATTCAATTTAATATTAATAAAAGTTTTGTTATCCCAATTTATTGCGATGAAACATACCCCGGTCAAGATGAAATGATTTATTCAAAAGCTGATTTGATAAAGAATTATGATCCAAATGAATTTTTATTAAATAATAGTTACAAAATAATGATTGCTGGATATGGCGGAACTTGTAGTAGTTTTTATCTAGATGTTGATTATGAGGCAAAAAAACTTCACTGATGATTTATCACAGCTTTTCATGTTATTTCTCCAGGCATTAGTCAATTGAATGACCAAAATATAATTAATAAAACAGGATTACTTGTTCCTCATAAAATAAAATATAGTAAAACTATTGAAATTTGAAGACATAATTCAGATGGAACAGATCAAATGATAGCATGTCATAACAAAACAAACACACCTGCAATTCGTTCAAGTGATGCAATATTATGAACTGACAATTCAGCAGGAGATATCCCACCAGGTGCATATGATAGTTTAAATTTATTTTCAAATAATGAACAAGATAATTCAAAAAGATATAATCTTGATGACGCACTAATTGAAATGATTTTTGATTTTAGTGAATTAGAAACAAAACCTCAGATTTCAAAATGACTAAAAGATGATGTTAGTGGTTCTTATAATTTATGATTAAAAAATAAATCATTAGGAGTTACTTCTTCATATGATTCTGGACCTAAACATAAAAATGTCATTGTAGGAGCATGACCAAAACTCGTGTATACACCATCAAATGTTTTGAGTAATTTTCCCTACACACTTCAACATTCTTGAGTAGGATTTACTTATTTAGGAACACAAACTCATTTCTGATTTGATTGAGTAAAATTTAATGTTGATCAATATTATCCTGTTTTTGCACCTGGTGCTAGTGGCTCATCATTTTGGTGATATATTAATAATGGTAAAAATAACGAAATTGAAAGAGTAGTTTTTGCTACTAATTATGGACGTTCAGGGAACACACCAGTTTTAATGGCACTTCAAACACCATTGTATAATGTTTATGAAAATTTTACTGATTTTTTAAAAATTAAAGATAGCCTTTAATATTAAATTTTTTGAATTATATAGAAAGTATGTAAAACTATAAGAATTAAAAAATTAATGTATTTAACTTTTGAATTTATGTTTTAAAATTAATATATTATGATTCAAAGACCAAGAGGAACAAAAGATATATATGGACAAGATGAAAATATCTATTCATTTATTTTTAAAACATTTGAATCATTAGCTAAAACATATAATCTTAGAAAAATAATTACCCCCACATTTGAATCACTTGAGTTATTTAAAGATTCAACAGGTGAATCAAGTGATATTGTTACAAAAGAAATATATAGATTCAAAGATCAAAGTGATCGCGAGCTTGCTCTTAAACCAGAAGGAACAGCTTCTGTTGGTAGAGCTATTTTAGAAAATAAATTATATGCTTCAAAAGAATATAATAAACTTTATTATATCGATTCAATGTATAGATATGAAAAACCTCAAAAAGGGAGATTAAGACAATTTTTTCAAATTGGAGTTGAAATAACAAACGAATTGTCTATTAGTTCGATTGTTGATTCCTTAATGTTGTCTTCATCATTATTAAAAAAATTAAACATTGATGATTATGTTTTAAACATTAATAGTATTGGTTCAAATGAAGAGCGTCAAAAATATATTGAAGAGTTAAAAAAATATTTTAATGAAAACAAATTGTCTTTATCAGAATTGTCACAAAAAAGAATTGATATAAATCCTTTGAGAATTTTAGATGATAAAGAAGATAGTAAATTGGATGTAGTTAAAAATGCTCCAAAGATTTGCGATTATTGGTCTCAAGAAACAAAAGAAGAATTTAATAAGGTTTTAGAAGCTCTTGATAAATTAAACATTAAATATGAAATTAATTATTCATTAGTGAGAGGTTTAGATTATTATTCAAACATTGTTTTTGAATATGTTTCAAATTCAAAAGCCTTAGGTTCCAAAGTAACTATTATTGGTGGTGGGTGTTATCAAGATCTGATTAAAAATGACGAAAACAAGGTTATTAATGGTGTTGGATTTGGTGTCGGTGTTGAAAGGATATTTGAAATTTTAAAAGATAAAAATAGTTTAGGAGATTTATCAAACAAAATTGATGTTCAGTTTTTAATTGAAAATGATAATCAATATTTAGAGATATATCCAATTATCAATGAATTAAGATTAATTGATATATGTGTTGAATATAATTACACATTAAGAAAATTCAAAAAGTTATTAGATGAAGCAATTAAATCAGATGTAAGTCTAATTATCTTTCAAGAATTGAGGCAACAAGGGACAAATAAATGAACTATTAAAAATGATGGAACTAATATAGAAATAAATAAAGATGAATTAATTAATAAAATTAAAGAGATGTTAAAAAGGGGTTAATATGAAAAATTTTTCAAATATCGATATTCTGAAATTGAAAGAGAATGACAAAGTTAAATTATATGGTTGAGCTCAAACAATTAGAAAAATGGGTAATTTAAATTTTGTTGATTTAAGAGATCGAACAGGTATTGTTCAGTTAATTTTTAATAACAAAATTGATTTTACAAAAGAATCAGTTTTAGAAGTAAATGGTATTTTGAAAAAAAGAAAAAATCCAAATAACGAATTAAACACAGGACAATGAGAAGTAGAAGTAAGTGATTATAAAATTCTTTCTAAATCTATTGATATCCCTTTTGAAATTAAAGATGATGTTCAAGCTAAAGAAGATACAAGATTACAATATCGTTTTTTAGATTTAAGAAGACCTAAAATGTTTAATAATTTATTATTAAGACACCAAATAATTAAAGTTGCTCGTGATTGATTTGATAGACATGGATTTTTAGAAATTGAAACTCCTATTTTATCTAAATCAACACCTGAAGGAGCAAGAGATTATTTAGTCCCAACAAGAGTTGATGGTAAATTTTTTGCTTTACCTCAATCTCCACAAATTTATAAACAATTATTAATGATTTCAGGAATTGAAAGATACTTCCAAGTTTCTAGAGCATTTAGAGATGAAGACATGAGAAAAGATCGCCAACCTGAATTTACACAATTAGATATTGAAATGTCATTTATTGAAGAAGAATCATTATTTGCTTTAATGGAAGATTTATATAAAGATATTATGAAAGTGGTTGGAGTCGAAATTGAAACTCCTTTTGAAAGATTAAGTTTTGATGATGTTATTGATCAATATGGATCTGATAAACCAGATTTAAGATATGAATATAAGTTGATTGAGTTAACAAAATATTTAAATAAATCTAATTCAACCTTATTTAATGGATTTGAATCAATTAAAGGTTTAATTTTTGATCAAGCAATTGGAAATAAAGAAATTAAAATTTTAGAAGAAATTGCACTAAAAAATAAAACTGATAAATTAATTGCAATCAAAATTAATGATTCTAAATTTAATTCAAATACATTAAATGATTCAATAT
>CASFBV010000051.1 GCA_949293065.1 uncultured Mycoplasma sp. | reverse complement strand
TCGAATTTAAGATTAGTTACTAACATATCTGAAAAATTTCTCATTTGATAAAAGCTATTTAAAAAAGAGACAGCTGCTTCATAAGGAGAAATGTTTATTTCTATCGTAAATTCTTCTTGCATAAAGAAGTTTCCATTCTTGAAATAATGAATAACGATCATTAATAAATTTTGGTGTTGTTTAAAAACGATTACATCAAAATTTTTGTTGTCATCAAAATTTATAGATTGTTCTTCTTTGCTATTTTGTAAATATTTGATAATATCTCTAAATTCTAAAGCAAGCTCATATTGCTCATTTTCAGAAGCAAAATCCATTTGTGACTTTAATTTTTTAATAATGTCTTTATTAGATGAAGATAAAATTTTTTTAGCATATTCAAATTTTTTCTTCCATAAATTCAAATCATTAGATTGAATTGGTAATCCATTTTCATATAAACATTCTCTAATTAAAAAATTTTTAATTGTTTTATATCCATAATTAGGAGGAAGTGGTCCGTAATAAAAAGAATTGGGTGTTGATTTATAATAAAATTTTGTTTTAATTTCCAGTTTTTTGTTTTTTAATTCAACAACAATATACGGGTATTTTTTATCATCTAAAAGCAGTATATTAAAATACGGATGGTGCTTTTTTATCAATTCTTGTTCCAACAGTAAAGATTCTTTTTCGTTAGAACAAACTATAAAATCTATCTTATTTGCTTTAGACATCAATAGTGGAGTTTTATAAGAATTTATAGATCCATTTAAATATTGTTGAATTCTGTTTTTTAATTTTTTGGCTTTACCAACATATAAAACTTCATCATTATCTTTTCAAAGATAAACACCAGGTAAATCAGGAATAGAATTTATATCTATTTTATTTTTCATATCTTAAATGATCAATCTCCATCACAATAGCATCTTCTGGTATGTACTCATACATAATCTCTCTTATTTTTGAATCTTTTATAAAAACATGAGTTGGAACTCTCATAACTTTGTATTCAGATTCAACTCTAAATAATTTTGCTTCTTCTGCATCAACTTTAATGAATGAAATGTTGTCGTAATTTGAAAATGTTTCTTCCACTTTTTCAATTATAGGTAACATCATATTACAATCTCCACATCATTCAGTTCCAAATCAAAGATAAATAATTCCTTTATTATTTTTTATAAATTTTTGAGCATCTTTTCATAACATTGTTTTCATAGTTACTCCCTTTTTATTTTTGATTTATTTCTTCAATGTTTGTATCAGTTAATCTTCGGTCATCTTCTTCAAATTTTGCTTCTTCAGTGTTTCCAAAGATGTCTAATTCAAAATCAAATGTTTCAATATCTTTATGTTCATCTTCATCTGGTATTTCAATTTTAAATTCTTGTGTAAGATTTTTTTCTAGATTAATTTGATTTGTTTTTTCTTCAACAAAATCCATTTCATTTTTTTCTATATTATCAAGAGGATTTTCAACTGGATATATATTATCAGGATCTATAGAAATTGTTGTTGTCTTTGCATCAACATTTGACAATATTTCCATATTTGGTTTTTCAATCATTCCTGAATTATCTTCAAAAGATAAATCCATAATTTTTGTTTCATATTCTTTAAATTCTTCTTTTTTAATAACATCTTTTTTATTTGGGTCACCAAACATTTTAATTCTAATTCTTTTAATTAAAGAACCATAAAAGATGTAGTAAATAAAATGAGCTATAAATAACAATCCAATAATGATTGAAACAATATATCCTGATCAAGAAACCAATAAAGACATAAATAGAGCAACAACAATTCCTGAATTCATTATTCCTGGTAGCAATGATGTTGAACCAGGTTCTTTTCCATAATCATTAGTAAAGTTTTTTCATCAATCAGTAAAAAATTGTTTAAATGCCCCACCACCAGGGAATATTGTATGTCCATGAATAGCTTTCATAATTGATTCGACAAATAATGCAACTCCTAATGAGAAAAAGAGATAAGGAACTCATGAAAAATGAAATTTTCTCTTGAATTTGGCAGATAAGAATTTATCAATTTTTATGTCAATTTGGAACAAAAAGCAAAGGCCTAAAACAATAAATCCAATATAAATAAAATAAGAATAATATCCAAATAACATTCCTATTGTGTATGAATTTATTGTTGAAAGCCCTCTAACTTGAACTATAGAAACAACAAAAAGAAATGAAAAAACAACAAG
>CASFBV010000050.1 GCA_949293065.1 uncultured Mycoplasma sp. | reverse complement strand
GAAGCTTTTGCTGGAATTGGATCACAATATAAAGCTCTAACAAATATCAGCAAAAGAAAAAAATGAGAAATAGAAGTAGTTGGAATAATTGAATGATTTATTCCTGCAATTTGTGCTTATATTGAACTTTATTCAAAAGATAATTCATTAGTATTGAGAGAGAGAGAGAGCAACTCTATTCATTGTCACTAAGTCTGGACTCTAAAAGACCTATTTCTAATTCAACAAAAATTAAAACTATTGATAAATATTTTGATTACATTTTAAAGTCAAAAAAAGAATTTAATAATACTTTTGACATCACAAAAACTACATATAAACAAATATCTAAGAATATAGATATTTTCACTTATTCATTTCCTTGCCAAGATTTGTCTAATCAAGGAAAACAAAAAGGGATGAATAAAGGTTCTAATACACGAAGTGGTTTATTATGAGAAGTAGAAAGAATTCTAGATGAAATGCATAAAAATTGAAAACAAACTGAAATGCCTAAATATTTATTATTAGAAAATGTAATTCAAATAGGGAACTACAAAAATATTGATGCTTTAAATAATTGAATCAAAAAATTAGATGAATTAGGTTATGAAACCAAGATGTATTATTTAAATTCATCTAATTTTAATTCTCCTCAAAATAGAGAAAGGGCTTTTGGTCTATCAATTAGAAAAGATTGAAAGAAAAAAGTGAATTTTGAATTTCAAGATCTTGAATCAATTTACCAAAAAGATAAATTACCTATGAAAATTATTTTGAATAAAAAAGTAAATGAAAAATATTTAATTCCTGAATTAGAAAAATATAATAGAGAACCTTTTAAATTAACAAAATCTAACATTTGTAAATCTAAACTAATAGGGTATACAAATTTTTCATCTGAGGCTTATATCTATGATCCAAATTATACAGGCCCAACATTAACAGCGTCAGGTGCTAATAGCAGAATCAAAATATTAGAAAATAACAAGATAAGAATAATGAATGATCAAGAAGCAATTAAATATATGGGGTTTACAGAAGATGATTATAAAAAAATTAAAAAGACTAAATTATCTGAACAAAAAATTATTTATCTAGCTGGGAACTCGATTGTAGTTCAAGTATTAGAAAAAATATTCGAAAGTCTGAGGTTTTAGAATATGAAAAAAAATAAACTAATTTTTTATTTAGATAATTACTTGTTTGAAATTGTAAGAATGAATGTCTTCAATAGTGATAAATCAATAAATATGGACTATTTTCTTTTAATTGACCAAGATTGTTTTATTCATGATTATAAAATTCAATTTAATCAAATTTCAATTAAAACCAAAACAACCGCAAGCCATAAATTTACAAAAAAAGATGATTTAGCTTTTATTAGAAGAGTGGAGATAATCAACAAACTAGGATTGCAACATTTTTTTGGTTCTGGTACTAAAGAAATTTCTTATATTACAAATTTAAAAAAAATAAATAAATTGAATCAATGAGTGTGAAATCAAAATTGAATAGATATTACTTTTCAAAATATGGAATATATATTGAATGGGTATAATGCAAAAGGCCAAGGAGATGGAAGAGGAACTTTTCAAACCGAAGTTAACAAAGATGCTTATCCTTTTGGTTTTCTTTTCCAATGTTTAAATGTATCTAAAATAATAAAACGAATTTATTCAAATATTGATTATTCAAAAAAATGAATTGAATTTGAGCAAGCACAAAAATATATTAGTTTTGAAGAATTCGTAAATAAAAATAAAAGCATTGAAAAATATTTAAGAAAATTCAAAATAATGAGTCATGATTATGGTTGAAAAGAACTTAAAAAAGAATTTAAAAATGAATTAAACAAAAAATCAAATCAATTTGTTATTGTTGAAAATGAGGTTGGTAAAAAACGAAATGAATTTAAAAAAAATATTGAAAATCAATATTTATCTGTTTTAGATAAAAAACAAAAACTAACACAATTTTTATACAAAACATACTTTAATATAAGTAAAAATGATTGTGATTCAAAATATGAAAAAGCTCACATAAAACCTGTTTGATTGATAAAAAATGAATACATTATGTCAGAAAATAAAAACTTAAAAATTCTTGAACAAATTTCTGATCCGAATAATTTTTTGCCTTTACCTAAAACTACTCATGACTTATATGATGATAATTATTTTTATTGAGATATTAAAGGAGAGCTTGTTAAAATAAAAAATCCAAAAGAACATGAAATCAATAAATTTATGAAAATAAATGATAATAAATTAAATGATGCTGTTCGCTGATATTTAAATGAGTATTTAGAAAAAGTTGTGAATAAATACAAAAAACAAATTTACAAACAATAAAAAACGCCACAAGGACGTTTTAATTTTTATCATTTTTTGTTTTTTTCTAAGATTTCTAGAACTTGGGCTTCATTATCTGCTTCTAAACATTTTTGAGCAATTTCTTGTGCATCTTTATAATTAATTCTTGAAACTAATTCTCTTGCCCCTAAAATTGATGTTGCTGACATTGAGAATTCATCAAGACCTAAACCTAGTAGAACAGGAATGGCTTGTAAATCTCCTGCCATTTCACCACACATTCCAGCTCATTTACCTTGTTTGTGCGCTCCATCAATTGTTGCTTTAACTAATCTTAAAATTGATGGGTTTAATGGTTGATATAAGTATGACACTTTTTCACTCATTCTATCTGCAGCCATTGTATATTGAATTAGATCGTTTGTTCCTATTGAAACAAAATCTGCATACTTACAAAAGTTTTCACAATTTACTGCTGCTGCTGGAATTTCAACCATCATACCCACTTCGATTTTGTCTGAAACTTTTGGATATTGTTTTTTAACATCAGCATAAATTTTGTCAAAAAATGCTCTTGCATTTTTGAATTCATCAACTGTTGCAATCATAGGGAACATAATTCCTAATTTACCAAATTCACTAGCTCTAATTAATGCTCTTAATTGAGTTTCAAAAACATCTTTACGATCTAAACAAAATCTAATTGCTCTATATCCTAAAAATGGATTCATTTCTGTT
>CASFBV010000049.1 GCA_949293065.1 uncultured Mycoplasma sp. | reverse complement strand
TCAACCTAACAACTTCTGATTTTATAAGTTCTATCAAAAATAAAGGTAAAGCCTATATTGGTTTTGGAAGTGGTATGGGACGCAATAAAATAATGAGAGCAATAAACAATGCTTTGAACTCAAAGATAATTGAAAATTCTATTAGAAATGCAAATAATATTGTATTAAGTATAATAGGGGATCCGACAGTTACAATTCATCAAATCAATGAAATGATCGAAATTCTAAAAACAAAAGTAAATAAAGAGGCTAATGTGTCATTTAGTTTCAATATTGATGATAAGTTGATTAATGAAATTAAAATATCTGTTATAGCTACTTTTAATAAGGAACAAAGTATTTCACAAGAGCAAATTGCAATAAATAAAAAATTACTTCAAGATTCGCAAGAAATTCTTTTAGAAATTGGAAATACACTGGATAATGAACTAAATAATTATTCAACCGGAGAAATTGACTTACCTAAAATTGAATTGGAAGAAAAAATTAATAATCAATTCGAAAAAAGCAATCAAGATGAATTCATTATTACTAATGAAGAATCAAGCGATGAAGAAGATATTCCATTTTTCTTAAAATAATATTAATTGATGTTGACGAAGATTTACATTATTAAAAGAAAAAGAAATGTCTTTAGAAAATAAAACTTGGATGATTCCAAGTTTTTTTATATCTAATTTTCGTTTTTGTAAAATTCTTTTAATTTTTTCATTTTTTGAGGTTGTTTCAATTTTCTAAGAATTTTTTGTTCTCATTGTCTTACTTTTTCTTTATTTGTTCCAAGTTCTTGTGCAATTTCATCCAAAGTATGAACTCTTATTTTGTTACCATTTTCATCTTCACCAATTCCATATCTCATTTGAATTATCTTTTTCTCAACATCGTCTAAATTATTTTCTATCATTTCATTTAAAATTTCAGATAATTGCTCTTGTGCTGCATAATCAACAGGATTAATAACTTTGTTATCCTTAATGAAATCACTAATCGAAGAATCTTCACCTTTACCAATTGTTTTATCAAGAGAAATAGGATCAATATTAATTCTTCTTATATATCTTACTTTTTCTGCTGTAAAATCACCACCATATCTTTCTGCTATTTGTTCATCTGTTGGCATATTTCCTAATTCTTGTTGCAATTCTCTTCTAATTTTAATAATTTTATTAATTGTCTCAACCATATGAACTGGAACTCTAATTGTTCTTGCTTGATCTGCAACAGCTCTTGTTATAGCTTGTCTAATTCATCATGTTGCATATGTTGAAAATTTAAATCCTTTTCTTCAATCATATTTTTGAACAGCTTTCATAATTCCTGAATTACCTTCAGAGATTAAATCAATAAAAGACAATCCTCTATTTTTATATTTTTTTGCATTATTAATAACTAATCTTAGATTACGTTTTATTAATTCATCACGAGCTTTTTTACCTTTTCTACCTGGCAATTCTGCATCTTTAGCTAATTGTAATTCTTCTTCGGCTGATAAAAGATTTCCGTATTTACCAATTCATCTCATATATCACTTAACAATATCATTTGTTTCTGATAACTTATTTTTTAAATCAGAAGATTGAACTTTTCTTTCTTCTCTATTAAAACTATTTTCTTCTAAATTAGAATAATCTTCAAATACAAATTCATTTGTATCAGATAATTCATCATCTTCTAAATGTTCTTCATCTGATTCTTCATCATGGTAATCATCATGATAATAAAATGACTCTTCATCGTCATCATCACTTAAAAAATCTCTTGTATTTGAAAGATTATTAATAATATCAGCATCTCCAGAATCTATTTCATCAGTAAAATCTTCTGCAAAATCATTTGTGTCTGTATCTTGTTGTTTTGCTGCATTCTTTTCTTCCTTTTTTAATTGTTTTAAAATTTCTTTTTCATCAACAAAATTTGTTGAATCTTCTTCTATATCATCACTCATTATTTTTTTAGAAATTAAAATATTAAATATTTCATCTACTTCATCAAAAATATCAATTTTTTTCTTTTCTAAAATAGTCATAACTTCTTCTTGAGAAAGAGAATGTTTTTTTGGATTTTTCTTTGTTCTATTTTGTAATTCTTTATAAATCATTTCAACTATTAATACAATATTTTTATCTTTAATATCACTAAAATCGACTTTGCCAAGTTTTATATCTTTTTCTTTTGATGGTTTTTTATCAGTTTTTATTTTTTTCTTCTTTTCTTCTTTAACTTTTACTGATAGTTCTTTTTTGCTAGATGTTTTTTTAATAGCATCATTCTTTTTATTTTTAACTATTGTCTCTTTATTTGATTTTGCTGCTTTTTTCGGATCATTTGCAATACTTTTTTTAGTTGTTGTTTTTTTTGTATCAACTTCTTTTTTTGATTTTAATGTTTTTTTATTATTTACTGATTTAGTTGCAGCCATTTTTTATTCCTTTCTAGAAATTATTTCTAATTTCTGCCTTAGTAATTCTTCTTTATGTTTTGGATCATTTGTTTTTTTTATTAATTCATTTATATATTCAATTTTTACTCTTTTCGAATCCTTATGGGTTCTTAAAATTAATTCTTCAAATGATTCCATATTTTTTGGAAGAGATTCTTTAGATTTAAATTTTTTCTCTTTATCTAAAACAAATGTTTTAGTTTTTTCAGAAACTTCAATCCCCTCTAAATGAAATTTCTTAATTTCTTCATATATTTTTTTATATTCTGCTTTTGGTCAATTTATGTCACCTATGTTCATACTTTTTAAGAAACTAGGATTTTTCCAAATAGATATTAATAACTTATTAATATTTAATGGCTGTTCTAACTCAAGTTCAAGCGTCTGCTTTGTTTTTATATTTTTTTTATCTAATTCTTTTAATTCTATCACATTTGGTTTGTAATTAAAATAATTAGATACAACATCTTTATTTAAATTAAATTTTTTAGATATTTTATCTATCAATTCTAATTTTAAAAAATCATTGAAATTTTTAGAATATTGATAAATATTCATAATTATTTCTTTTAATTTTTCAAAATCATTTTGATTAACATTTTTTGTAAAAGCCTCAAAAACAAAATCAATCATTTTTATTTTATTATTTAAAGAAGATAATAATTTTTGCTCTCCACCATCAGAATTTAGAATTTCATCCGGATCTTTTAAATATTCATTTTTCAAAACAAAAGCATTAATATTTTTTTCAATAAAAATTTTAACAATTTTTAATGTTGACATAATGCCAGCTTTATCACTATCTAAAAAAATTAATATTTCTTGGTGTTTTTTAATTTTATTTAGATTGTCCTGAGATAAAGCAACCCCCATAAGAGCTATTGCATTATCTTTTCCAATTTTAGAAAATGCAATAACATCCATAAAGCCTTCAACAATAATTATTTGATCATATTTTTTTGCATTGTTGTAATTATAAATTACATTTGATTTTTTAAAAATATGTGATTCTTTTGAGTTTAAATATTTTGGACTATCATCATTATCAACTATTTTTCTTCCACTAAAACCTATAACATTATTATCTTCATCAAAAATAGGAAAAATAAATTTGTTAATGTAAAAAGGATTGGTTCCTTCTTCATTTAAAATTGAGCAATTTATCAAAACGGATTTTTCATGTCCTTTTTTTTCTAAATTGGAAATAAAATTATCTTTTTCATCAAATGATGGAGCAAATCCTAATTTAAATTTCTCTATAACACTTTTCGTAATTTTTCTTTTTTCTATAAATTTATTAATTTGACTGTCTTTACTATTATCT
>CASFBV010000048.1 GCA_949293065.1 uncultured Mycoplasma sp. | reverse complement strand
ACATTTGTTCTTTTAGTAAATCTAAATCTTTAAAATCTAAAGCGCTAATTTCTACAATTTTTAATCTTTTATATTTTTGTTTGAATTCCTTAACATGTTTTTCAAAAGCAGGTAAATCTTTTTTATTTGCAACAATTAAAAAAGATTTTTTAATTAAATTTTTGTTAAATTCTTTTAACTCATTTTTTAATATTTCAAAATCTTTTATTGGATCTTTTTCCTCATCACCAAAATCAATAATGAAGGCTATTACACGACATCTTTCTATATGTTTTAAAAATCTTATTCCAAGCCCCTTACCTTTAGATGCACCTTTGATTAATCCAGGTAAATCTGAAATGACAAATGATTTATCTTTATATTGAACTAATCCTAATTGAGGAACTAATGTAGTAAAAGCATAATCAGCAATTTTAGGTTTAGCATTAGATAACAATTTCAAAACTGTAGATTTACCAGCAGATGGTAAACCTACAAGCCCTATATCGGCCATTACTTTTAATTCTAATCTAACATTTTTTCTTTCGCCTGGTGTTCCATTTTCACAAATTTTAGGAGCAGGATTACGAGATGATTTGAATTTCGAATTTCCACGCCCACCTTTTCCACCTTTGCAAATTAAATATTTATTATCATCTATAACATCACAAATTAATTTATCACCTTCATAAACTAATGTTCCATAAGGAACTTTTATAACCACATCTTCACCACGAGCACCATACATATTTTTAGTCATTCCATTTTGACCATCATTACCTCTTATATGTTTTAGAATATGAATTGGTAAAAGAGTGTTCATACCAGAATCACCTTGAAAGTAGACAGAACCACCATCTCCACCATCTCCTCCAAAAAGCCCTCCTTTTTCAACACGATGTTCATGTCTAAAGGAGATGATTCCATCTCCACCTTTTCCTGCTATTACTTCTATTTTTACCTGGTCTATAAATTTCATTTTATCCTTTTGAAACAATTACAATTGCTGGTCTTAATACTCTATCATGTAATTTATATCCTCTTGATATCAATTTAACAATTCGATCTTTTTGAAATGTTGGATCTTCAACAACTTCTTGAGCCTGATGAATTTCAGGATTATAAATTTCACCAATTTGTGGTTCAATTACTTTAATTCCATGAGATTCTAAAGTGTTGAAAATTTGACTAGTTAACATTTGAAATCCCTTTACATATGCTGAAACATTCGGATCACTCATTTTTGATCCTGCTTCTACAGCAACATATAAGTTATTAAGAGGACTTAATAAATCATCAATTAATTTTTGAATTGCAAATTTTGTTTTATATTCAACATCTTCTTTTGCTTTGTTTTTAATTTCTTCTTTTAGAATTTCAACTTTATTTGCAGCACTTTTTGCTAATTCTTCAGCTTTTGCTTTAAAAATTTGCTCTGATAATTGTTTTTCAGCTTCTAGTTTTTCAATCTTGGAATTTAAATTTTTATTAATTTCTTCTAATTCTCTAATTTTTTGTTTGTCATTGTATGAATCTTTCATACTTTTCATATCAAGTTTTTCTCTTGTTTCAGAATCTTCTTTATTGTGAATTCTAAAACCGAATGAGTATATTCCAGGTTCAAGAGTTTCATCAAAAACAACTTTTGGTTCATTAATAGATAATTCAAACTCAAATTTATTATCTTCTGATAAATCAATACCTATAATATTTTCATCAAATCCTGGAAAAATTTCTTCTTTACCTAATGTAATTGTTTTATTAATGAATTTTTGATGATATGAATCATCATCTTTTTTAATTTTTAAATCAAAAACAATTCGATCTTTTTCCTTAATTATTTTATTATTTACATTTTTTTCACTCATAATTAAACTCCTTCTTTATGTTCGATTAATAATTGCTCATTTTCATTAATCTTTTCTTTTGTATATTTTTCTATTATATTAAGAATATTCTTTGCTTTTGAATAATTCATTCTTGTTGGACCTACAACTGATATATCTTTAACAAAACCATTGCATTCTAATCTTTTAGTTAAAATAGAAGCATTTGATGGAAGAATTTCGATTTTCAAATTATCTTCTAAATAATTTTTCTCATTAATTGATTCTCAAATAGATTGATTTTCAATTAAGTCAATAATTTCAGCAAGTTCTTGTCTTTTAATATCTTGCGATTTTATAAGATGTGCTTTTCCATATACTTTGTTATTTGCGATGTTTGAATAAGTTTTAAATATACCTACAACAAATGTTTGAATTAATTCTTCATAATTTTTGATGTGCTGTTTAAGAATTGGTTTAAGTGTTAAAACTGATTCTGGTATTTTTGAAAGTTCAATATCGTGTAGTCTTTCTTGAAATATTCTAATTGCAATTTTTAAATCCTCTAAATCAAGTTTTTTAGATAATTTCAATTCTTTCGAATCTAATCTTCCACTTGAAGTAATTAATACAATAATTGCTGTATCTTCATTAATAGGAGTTAATGTAATTGATTTTAATCTTTCCTCGGTTTTATTTTCACTTGTTACAACAGTGAATTTGGAAGCTTCTGAAATTATTGAAACGGCTTCATCAATGATATTATCGATTGATGTTCTTCGATTTGCAAAAATATCTTTTATTTTAGATGCAATT
>CASFBV010000047.1 GCA_949293065.1 uncultured Mycoplasma sp. | reverse complement strand
TTAAGATGTGAAGAATGTAAAATGGAAAATTACATTACAAAGAAAAACAAAAAAAATACAGTTGACAAAATCGAATTAAAAAAACATTGTCATAGATGCAATAAACACACATCTCATAAGGAGAAAAAATAGATGAATTCAAAAAAATTGCTTGAACTTTTTAATGATTACAAAGTTGATGCAATTATCTCTGAAGCTCCGCAAACAAGATTGTGATATACAGAAATTTCTACAAGTGATGGTTGATTAATAATAGAACCAAATGATAAAGCGACATTATTTGTTGATGGAAGATATTTTGAATATGCTACTAAAAATGCAAAAAATGTAACTATTGAATTATTAAAAGATAATTCTTTAGAAATTTGATTAAGAAATAAAAATTTTCAAAGAATTGCAATTGAAGAAGATTATTTAACTGTTCAAAATAAACAAAGAATTAAAAACTTAACAGGAATTGAAGAATCAAATATAGTTCCAATAATTTCTCAAAAGCTAAGAATTCAAAAATCAGATAATGAAATTCAAAAAGTCCAAAGAGCTATAGATATATCATTAGAATCGTTTGAAAATTTACAAGTTTATATCAAAGAAGGAATTTCAGAAAAAGAATTGCAACATAAACTTGAATACATTATGGTTAGAAAAGGTGCTGATAAAGAAGCGTTTGATACAATTGTAGCTTTTGGAGAAAATACTGCTGAACCTCATCATCATTCAACAAATAGGATTTTGAATAAAGGTGAATTAGTTACAATTGATTTTGGTGCTAAGTATGAAGGATATTGTGCAGATATAACAAGATCATTTATTTATGAAACATCAGCAACAAATGAAAAAAACAGAGAAATTTTACAAATTGTAGAAGAGGCAGCAAGACTAGGAAGACAAGCTGTAAGACCTGGAATTAAGGCTTCTGAAATTGACAATATATGTAGATCATATATTGCTTCAAAAGGATATTCAAATTTCTTCTTGCATTCAACAGGTCATGGACTAGGAATTGATGTTCATGAATATCCATTTGTATCATCTCGATCAGATATAATTTTAGAAGAGGGAATGATAATAACAGTGGAACCAGGAATCTATATTGAAGGCATTGGTGGAGCAAGAATTGAAGATGATGTTTTAGTAACATCAAATGGATCAAAAGTATTATCAAGAAAGTAGGTAAAAATTATGATTAGTGTTAATGATTTCAAACCAGGAATTACATTCCAATTAGATGGAAATTTATTTGTTGTTTTAACAGCTCAGCATTCAAAACAAGGTAGAGGTCAAGCTAATGTTAAAGCAAAAGTAAAAGATTTAAGAACAGGAACAACAACAATTAAGTCATTTACAGGTGGAGAAAAAGTTCAAAAAGCTCATATTGAAACGGTTGCAATGAATTATTTATATAATGATGGAACAAATGCCATTTTAATGGATGAAGCAACATTTGAACAAATTGAAATTCCTTTGTCAAGATTAGAATGAGAAATCAATTTCTTAATTGAAGGAGCAAAAGTTAAAGTAAGAAAATTCAATGAAGAAATTTTAGATATTGAAATTCCATTAAATATTGAGTTAGAAGTAGCTGAAGCTTTTGATGCTGTTAAAGGAAATACAACAACAAATCCTCAGAAAAAAGTTACATTAGTAACAGGATTCGAGATTGAAGTTCCTATGTTCATTAAGCAAGGAGATATTATTATTGTTTCAACTGAAGAAGGAAAATATGTAGGTAAAGGAAAAGGTGAAAAATAGTGATTAACTATGTCACAAGAACTATTAATCAAGAAGTAAAATTTTTGGTTGATAAAAAAGCTTTTGAAGACGTTGTTTATTTGATTTCAACAACTATTCAAGATATTAAAATCAATATTCCAAAAGATGGTATTACAATTAATGAAAAAGAAAATAATGTTTTAATTTCTATTGAATTAAAAGTTAAAAAAGAAAAAAGTATTAATAAAAAAATTAATGAAATTACAGAAGAAATAAAAACTCACTCTGAATTTTTAATTGGTAAAAAACCACTTAACATAATTATTACTTATGTTGGAAGATATTAGGA
>CASFBV010000046.1 GCA_949293065.1 uncultured Mycoplasma sp. | reverse complement strand
TAACAGATTTATATTTAATGCCAAAAACATCTTTCCCTTTAAATGTAGAAACTACTTCAACATTTTCTCATTCAAATGTTGAACATAATTTATCTATTAATTGAGTTGCAACAACATATCTTTTATCTTGATAATTAATAATTGAATAATCAAAATCTTTATTTAAAGCAATACCACTATTTGCAATTAATGTTCATGGTGTGGTTGTCCAAATAACCAAATAATCTCCATCTTTAACAAAATTATTACCTTCAATAATTGGAAATTTAACAAATATAGAAGGAGATCTATGATCTTGATATTCAACTTCCGCTTCTGCTAAAGCTGATTGCGAAGAAGGAGATCAATAAACAGGTTTTAATCCTCTATAAATTAACCCATCTAAACACATTTTTTTAAAAATATTTAATTGTTTAACTTCATATGATTTATCCAGAGTAACATAAATTTTTTCAAAGTCACTTAACATTTGTAACTTCAAAAATTGAGATTTTTGATTTTCAACTTGAGATAAGGCATATTGAGCTGCTTTTTTTCTAAGCTCAATTATAGAAATGCTTTTGTGATTGACATTCATTTCAGAAAGCATTTTATTTTCAATTGGAAGACCGTGAGTATCTCAACCAGGAATATATGGAGTATAAAATCCGTTAATTGATTTGTAACGAACAATAATATCTTTAATAATTTTGTTTAAGGCATGACCTGTATGCAATGAACCATTTGCATAGGGTGGACCATCATGAAGAATAAAAGGTTTATTATTTTTGTTTTTTTCAAGAACTTTTTTATAAATTTTGTTGTTTAATCATTTTTCTCTAAAAGCAGGTTCTTTTGTAACTAAATCTGCTCTCATTGAAAACGATGTATCAGGCATATTTAATGTTGATTTATAATCTTTTTTTTCTTCCATAATTTCTCCTTGAATAATTTAAAAACAACAAGTTTTAAAATTATACTTAAATTATTTATAATATTAATGATTATGACAATTGGAGTTGATATAACATCAATAAAAAGATTTGAAAATAAGAAAGATTCTTTTATTAAAAAAGTGCTTTCTGATCAAGAATATAAAGAATGATTAGAAGCAGAAAACAAAGAATTATATGTTGCACAAAGATGAGCAATTAAAGAAGCTTTATTTAAGGCTAATAATGAATTGCATGATTATCACAACATTGACATCAAGAGAAATCCAAAAGGTTTTTTTGAATTTCAAAATTATAAAATTTCAACTTCAAAGGAAAATGAATATGTTGTTGCTTTTGTAGTGGGAGAAGATTAAAATGAGTTTAGTTAAATTGAAAATTTGATTTGCTTCAAGAAAATGTAAAAAATATTGAAAACGTTCTTTTTCGGATAAGGCAAGATATCCTTTGCAATACAGAAATGATTATATTGCTCACAAAATAACTTCAATTATGAAATCTATGAAAATTGAAGTTAAAGTTCAAGGATATGAAAACTTAGGATTTTCAGGTCCATGTATGTTATATGGAAACCATCAAGACAACTTTGATGCTCTTGCTATTATTTATGCTCTAAAATCACAAACAGAAGCAAAAGGTGATCATAATAAAATTGCAACATTTATTGCAAAACATACATTACAATACAAAAGTTATACAAGATATCCACTTAATGCCTTAGACACTTTTTATTTAGATCGTGATAATGTTAGAAAAAGTTTAGAAACAATGGATAACTTTGGTAAATTTGTTAAAGAAAATAAAACATATGGGGTTATTTTCCCAGAAGGAACAAGAAATAGAGAAGGTACAGTTGGAGAATTTAAGCCAGGTTCATTTAAGGTAGCTAAAAAAGAAATGCTTCCAATTGTTCCATTTACAATTAATAATTCTGTTTGTGCCTTAGATTTTAAACGTAAAGATAAAATAGTGGTTGAAGTTATCTTCCATAAAAGAATTCCTGCTCATTCATTTGCTACTCAAAATACAATCGCCTTAGCTGAACGTGTTAGAAATATTGTTCTATCATCATTCAAAAAACCAGAATATGACTTTAAACCTTCAAAAGAAGACAATGAAGACATAGAACAAACAAAAGAAGCTAAAAAATTCCATAAAAAAGAAGCTAAAAAAGCTAAAAAAGAAGCTAAGAAAGATCGTAAAGAAAGAAAACAAGAACAAAAAATAATTGAAGCGCAAGAAAAAGAAGAAGCTAAATACGAAAAAATGCAAGAAAAAAAAGAGAAATCAAAAAATAAAAAATAAACTAAAATTTTATAAGTTAAGGAGTTTCTAATGTCAAACGAAAAAATTGTTGATTCAAGTGATATTAATTTTTCATTAGGTGCTTTTAATGGTCCTTTGGATTTATTGCTTGAATTAATTAAAAAGAAAAATGTTGACATTTTTGATGTTGACTTGGTAGAACTTGCTACTCAATATTTAAAAATAATTGAAGATTTACAAGAAAAAGATATTGATGTTGCAAGTGAGTATTTGGTTATGGCTTCTGAGCTTATTTACATTAAAGCAAGATTAATCTTAGCTGATCCAGAAGAAGTTAAAGAAGTTGAAGAAGATAAAATGAGAATTCTAAGGTTAATTGCTGAATATGAAGAATTCAAAAAAATTTCTCAAAACTTAAAAATTCAAGAGGCAAAAAGAAATGAAGTTTACATCAAAAAACCTTCTAACACAGATGGTTTCATAAAAGAAATTGATGAAGCTGCACTTGATGGATATGGAACAACTTCTAAATTAATTAAAACATTAAGAAAAATGTTTGAAAGAAATTATGCTGACAAACTAAGAAAAATAAAATTAGAAACATTTAATTTATCTCCAGCTGAAAGAAGAGAGCAAATTATTGAGATTATAAATGGTTTAAATTCAGACATCATTCCATTTGAAAAATTATTTTCTGTTCCATCATTAAACCACTTTGTTATAACAATGATTGCAATACTGGACATGTCAAGAAGAGAAGAATTAGTTTTAGAACAAGATCATCAATTTGATGAAATAATAATTAGAAAAGGAGTAAACTATTAGTATGACATCAAGAGAAAGAGTAATTGAAGCTTTAATTTATATCAAAGGTGATGAAGGAATTAAAGTTGAAGATATAAAAGAAGTTTTTAATTTAGAAACTATTTCAGTTGCAAAAGATTTAATGAATAAATTTGTTGAAACATTTAATGGTGAAAAAAGAGGATTAATTGTTGAAGAATACAATGGAATATATAAATTTGTAACAATTCCTGAAGCAAAAGAATTTATTTCAACACTTGTAACAAATGAACAAAAAGCAAAATTATCAGATGCTGCATTAGAAGTTATAGGGATTATTGCATACAAAGCACCAATTACAAGATCATCAATTAATGCAATTAGAGGAAAAGTTTCAGATCATTTAGTAAATTTATTAATGCTAAAAGGTTTAGTAGAAGAAGTTGGAATTTCTAAAACACCAGGTAACCCTGTTTTATTTGGAGTTACAGATAAATTTTATGATTATTTCAGAATTAGATCAATTAATGAATTGCCAAGATTAAGTGATTTTGCAAACATCGATTTAGATTCTGATGCAACAGAAGAAATTGTTGATTTATATAGTTCTCAAAGAGAAGATCAATAATAATGAATTTATTAAAATTTAAAGCTACAAAAAATGATGAAGGAAGAACAATATTTAAATATTTAGTTAAACAACTAAATAATGTTCCTATTTCAAAAATTGAAAAAATATTTAGATTAAAAGATGTAAGAATAAATAATCTTAAAATTAATGACAAATCTATTCAACTTAAAGCAGGAGACGAAATACACGTTTATGGCATAGATAATTCTTCATCAGAAATAGAATTTAAAACTCCTATTAATTTTAAAGTGATCTATGAGGATAAAAATATTTTAGTGATAGATAAACCTATCAATGTTTCAATGCACGGATTTGAAGATTGTTTAGATAATCAAGTTTTAACTTATTTAAATTACAAACAAATTGATTCATTTAAACCTGCAAGTATTGGAAGGTTAGACCGTTCAACATCTGGATTAATTGTTTATGCTAAAAACTATAAAACATTAGTTCAACTAAATGAAAAAATAAATAAACATGAAAAATATTATTTATTAAAATCTGATTTCCCTTGAGAAAGAAAAGAAGTGATTTTTTATGGAAGGAAAAATACAAGAACTCATGAAATGGAATTATTTGATAACAAACCAGGTTTAAAAATGGAAACATTATTTTTCAAAGATAAAAATAAATGTTATGCAAAATTAATAACAGGAAGAAAACATCAAATTAGATTATCATTAGCAAAACTTGGTTTTCCAATTTATGGTGATAAAAAATATGGAGGGAAATTTGATAAAAGAGTTTTTCTTCATTCATATAAAATAATTTTTCATGATTTAAAAGATGAATTAGATTATCTAAATGGAACTCAGTTTATTTGTGAAATAAAATGATAACTTATTTTAATTTGTCATAAACTATTTTGATTGGTTTAGGTTTTGAAATAATTTCATAAGATGCTTTAACTTCATCAATTAATTTTTCATCAATTTTTTTTGATGAGTATAAAGTCATAATTATGTCTCCTTTTTTTACAAGTTCATTTGTAATTTTATTTAGTTCTATTCCTGCTTCATTATCAATGATATCTTCTTTTGTTTGTCTTCCAGCACCCAATTTCATTGCAGTTAATCCTAAGTTAATTGAATTTTTTAAATAAACATATCCATTTTTAGTTGATTTAATTTCTAATTTATATTTTGGTTTTCATCAATTTGGTTTTTGAATAATTTTTTCATCGCCGCCTTGGTTTTTAACAAATTCTAAAAATTTATTAAATGCCTTACCTGATTTAATAACATCATCAATCATTGCCTTTGCTTCTTTATCATTTTTTGTTATCTTTGCTTGATTTAATAAAGTTGCTCCTGATGAATAAATTAAATCCATGAAATTTTTTTCGCCATTACCTTTTAAAGAATTCATTGCTTCAACAATTTCATTTTTATTACCTATCATTCTTCCTAATGGTTGCTCCATATTTGTAATTTCAACTCTAATGTCTTTTTTCATTTTTTTACCAATTGAAATCATTCATTTTGCAAGTTCTCTTGCATCTTCTTCGTTTTTCATGAAAGCTCCAGAACCACATTTAACATCTAATAAAATTGCATCAGCTCCTGTTGCTAATTTTTTAGACATAATTGATGAAGAAATTAAAGGCATTGAATTAACAGTTCCGGTTACATCTCTTAATGCGTATATTTTTTTATCAGCAGGAACTAAATCATCAGTTTGGCCAATAATTGCTATATTTGATTTATTTACTAATTTTTTAAAATCTTTATCATTATAAAAACAATTAAATCCAGGGATTGATTCTAATTTATCAATTGTTCCACCTGTATGACCTAATCCTCTACCAGACATTTTTGCAAAAACACCACCACAAGCTGCAATGATTGGCCCTAAAACTAATGAAACTTTATCTCCGACTCCGCCAGTTGAATGCTTATCTAACTTAATTCCCTTTATTGAAGATAAATCGATTGTTTTACCACTTTCAATCATTGATTGTGTCATAAAAGTTGCTTCTTTCAAATTCATTCCATTTAAAACAATTGCCATTAGCAATGATGAAATTTGATAATCAGGAATTTCATTATTTGTATATCCTTTTACAAAGAAATCGATTTCTTGAGAAGTTAATTCTTGTTTATTTTTCTTTTTTTCAATAATATCTAAAATTGTAAGCATTATAAAATTCCTAAAGCAATTTCAACCATCTTATGAAATTTCTTTTCCCTTTCTTCTGATGATGTGATTTCCTGAGTAATTAAATTGTCTGAAATTGTTACTAATGTTGCAGCTTGTTTATTTAATTTTTTAGCATTTGTAAATAATGCATATGATTCCATTTCAACACAATCTGCACCTGTGACTCTAATTGTTTCATCTAATGGTCTTGAAGCATAAAAAACATCAGAAGAATGAATTCTTCCTTTATGTAATTTAATTCCTTGTTTTTTAGCAGACTCTTCTAATTGATGATTCAATTCTTTTGTAGGATATTGAATATTTGTTTTTTCACCTAAAACTAATTCACTATATGCAGATGAATCTGAATATGAAGAATCAGCTAAAAACACCTCATATAAACCTAAATCTTTCTTATAAGATCCAGCCGATCCTATTCTAATTATTTTATCTACATCATAAAAATTAAAT
>CASFBV010000045.1 GCA_949293065.1 uncultured Mycoplasma sp. | reverse complement strand
TTTTATATTTTCGTTGCATCTAATTTATTTTTTTGAAAATATGTATCAAAAATTATAATAAAAAAATTAATTTTTAAATTAATTTGTTTAAAATTTTTATTATGGCTTTATACATTGTAGGAGTAACAATTTCATTAATATTATTAATTTCTATTTTTATAATTTGAATTGTTTTTTGAATTAAGAGAAATTCAAAAGAGAATGAACTTGCTAAAAAAGGGAAAATAACAGAGCAAGCAATCAATGAAAAATTAAGTTTATGAGCAAATATTAATGATTCTTTATATATTCCTTCTTCAATGTTCAAATATGATGAAAATAAAATTTTTGAAGTTGATGGAATACTTTTAACTACAAGGGCTTTAATTTGTGTTGAAGTAAAAAATATCAATGGTACAAAAATTTATGGTAATGGAAATGAAAAAGAATGAGTTAAAGAAGTTGGACAAAATAAACATATGATTAAATCTCCTATTATGCAAAATGATAAACACATTGATCATATTGTTAAAATGACAAATATTAAAATGCCTATTGTATCTTTAATAATATTTGATTCAAATTCATGCAAAGAATTAGATATTCAAAATACTCCAGGTCATGTTGTTGTTATTAGATCTAATGAATTGGATTCAACATTAGAGGGTATAACTTCAATGTTGATTCCAAAAATTTCGAAAAACGAAATTCAAAATATGTATGACAAATTAATGGAACATCAAACATTTGATAAAAAAGATAAAGAATTATTACAATCATTTGCTAAGGAATATAATGAAAAATCTTTCACAATTTAAAAAAGGAAAAAATATATATAACAATATAGAATTTGAATTACAAATTAAAGATATAAGAAATTTAATTATTAAATTAAATGCTAAAAATGAAATCATTGTTTCTATTCCGAAATCTGTTCCAGAAAAAATATTAATTGAATTTTTAGATGCAAATTTAGAAAAATTTTATAATCATGCAAATGAAAAAAAAGAAAATTCATCAATTAATTTAAAGGAAAATTGATTTTATTTATTTGGTCAAAAAATGTTTTTTGAAGATGACAAATTAAACAAAAAAATAATTATTAACAATAAAAAAATATCGTATCTAAATATTTCAAAAGAAGATGCAATAAACAAATACCGTAAAAAAGAATTGAATGTTTATTTGTTAATTAGACAATTACAATTTCAAAAAATTATGAATATTGATGACCATTTAATAAGGGTGAGAGAGAAGGAAAGAGCATGAGCTACTAATCATGTTCTAAAAAAAACAATTTATTACTCTGTGAAATTATCAGCATTCTCAAAAGAAATTATTGATTATGTTATTGTTCATGAATTAGCTCATAACAAAGAACCTAATCATTCTAAAAAATTTTGAGAAATAGTAAGTAAGTATGAACCAGAATATAAATTAAAACGTTATAAATTAAAAAAAGGAAAATATTTATAAATGATTTAATTTGATTAAACAGCTAATCCATGTTGTTTCATTACTTTCATTTTTTTCATGTGTCCAAATATTGTTAGTAAAAATAATAGAATTGATACAACCATTAATGAGAATGAAAAGTTATCAATTCCTCCAAATACTTTGTGATATCCTTTTGAATCAGGAACAACCGAGAACACTACAACAAATATCATTACAAATGAAATAACAATAAAGTTACTAATTATTTTTTTTCAACTAAATTTTTGATCTAACCTAATATCAACAAATGACATTAATTTTGTAGTGTTAATAAATGTATGGTAAAGTCCTGTGTATAAAAGAGCTATACAACATGATTTGCCAATTGTAAAGTTTGTTTTATCTACTAATTGGAAATTTGGCATTCCAGTTGGACATCATAAATAATCTTTAATTTCTTGACTTAATTTATTTGGACCATATGGTCATGCGTTGTTTGGGAATTGAACTAACCCATCTGTTGGCGAAGGAATTGGTGTAGCTTGATGTGCTACATATAAATCAGCTAAACCAAATGAAGCGAATGAGAAGGCAAGAGAAACTAATGCTGTTACAATTGTTCCTGAAAGAATTAATAAATTTCAAACCTTAAAGTTAATTAAATATTTTTTATCCTCATGTCTTATGATGTGAATCAATCTTGTATATTCAATTGCATAAAG
This sequence comes from uncultured Mycoplasma sp., assembly GCA_949293065.1. GTDB lineage: Bacteria > Bacillota_I > Bacilli_A > Mycoplasmatales > Metamycoplasmataceae > UBA710. The sequence goes on along the minus strand of CASFBV010000045.1, from coordinate 1,730 downwards.
TAATCCATCAGCATAAAATCCACAAAAGAATAATGAGTTATATCAAATAATTTTTGTAACCATTAAAGCAACAGGTGTTCCTTCTCTTTGAGCCAAACCTAATGATAAAGCAATTGCCATAATTAAAATTGATTTCATTCCTGTTGATAATAGGAAGTTGTAAATAAAGTTATTAATTTTTGAAATAAAATATTTTACTTTTGAAAAATTAAATCCATAAAAATAAACTCTTCCGTGAGCAACATTTAAGAAGAAAATGAAAGCAAACATTACAACAGAAGCTGATAGGATTCCAGTTCCAATTCCGAATGTTGTAAATTCAGGGTCTCAATGTGGTAACACCCCAATTAAAGGAATAAGAATAATATTTAATAAAAAGAATGAAACAAGCAACATTCAAGCAGATTTATGATTTTCTCTATGTCTATAAAGGATATTCAAATAAATAAATGCATTAAACATTAATGATGGAGCAACAATTCCTACATATTTAAATCCTTTTCAAATAGAATTATCTATGTTTTTATAAATTCCTGAAAAATGAATATATAAAAAAGAAAGCCCGACAAACAAAATCATTGCAAATATTGCCATTACAAAAACAATAGAAGCAACAGCGTTTTTATCTATGTTTGACCTAATTGATAGTTTCTTTTGTCTTACAAAAATAAACAAAACTGTTAATGATAGTAAAAATAAGAATTGATTAAAAATAGTTATAAATGAAGTTGATAATCCAACAGCAATGATATCTATAATTCCATTTGGTCCATTTAATGATGCCATCATTGTTGCAAAAAAGGGAATAAACAAATTTATAAATGAAAAAATAATGAAAATTGAATTTTTAAACACCATTCTCACAGCTTGAGAAACACTTATTGGATCAATATTTTGATGCATTTCTTTATTACTTGATGAATTTTCTTTCATACTTTTAGTATATTACTTTTTAAATATAAATATTTAAATTTTCATTATATTTTTAGTTTTTTAAGAATTTCATCTATTTTGTCATCATCTATTTCTTTTAAACGATCTTCATTAGTTTTAAAAACTTTATTTATTTTTTCCTCTGCTTTTTCCATTATTTCATTTGATGTTTGTTTATCAAATTTAACATTAAAATACTCATTTTCATTTGAAATGTTGTAATTAATAATTGGGTAACAATAACCTGATGTTTTTGAGATTTTATTAAATGTGTCATCTAAAACATTTTCAACATTTGATGATTTGTCAAATTGTTGTAATTCAATCTTATTATCATTTCTATTAATAATAAATATTGTATGTTTGTTTTTAATGATATCTCTAATGATTTTTTTAGAACTTAAATTTTTAATTAATTGTTGTCCTTTTGTTGCTCTTGAAGAATAAGCTATTGATGAAAATTTAATATTTTTATAACCATTAGAACCTGAAATTAAAGAAATTGAATCATTATTATTTGCAATTCCAAAAGCTGTAACTCAATTATGTTCAACTTTAATTAAAGTATTTCCACTTGCTCTTGCAGATAAAATAGGTAATTCATTTTCACTAAATTTAACTGTATGAGTTGTGTTTGTTGTAATTATTACATCTTCAATTCCATTTGAAACTTTTGCGGCTATTAAAATATCATTCTTCTTTTTGAATGAAATAGCTTTCATTGTTTTAGAAATTCTTGATGCTTCAAATTCTTTTAATAAAACTCTTTTTCCAATTCCTAATTTTGTGATTAAAAT
>CASFBV010000044.1 GCA_949293065.1 uncultured Mycoplasma sp. | reverse complement strand
CCAATTTAATACTAGTACTATATTTTTTTGATTTATTCTTTAATCAAAGATATATTTTATTATATCATTTAATGTTTTTGGCTTAATGTGATATAATGTTTTTTGAGGATTTAGCTCCTTGGCATCAAATAAGATGTCCTAATCGACCATAAGGAGGTCAACATGTCAAAATATGAAGTATTGTTGATTCTTGATCCTAAATCAGACGATAAAATCGTTTCTGAAATTGCTAAATCAACTTTCAAGTCAAAAGATATTAAAATTGAAAAACTTGAAAGAACAGAATTAGCATATGAGATCAACAAATCAAAAACTGCAATTTATGTTCTAGTAAACGTTGAAGCTACAGGTGAAGAAATTAATGAATTTACTAGAAAATCAAATATTACTAAAAATATTTGAAGAATTATGAGTGTTAACTTAGATTCTGAAAAAGGTTTAAACAGAAAAGCAAAACCTAAAAAAGTTAGAAAACCTTCTTTTGCAAGCAACAAAGTTAAAAAAGAAGGAGAAGCATCAAGTTCTTCAATAGATAAAAAATTAGAAGAAACTTCAGAAACAAAAGTTGAAAAATCAACAACTAAAAAATCTTCAAAATCTGAAGATAAAGAAACTGTAAAAGCAGAAGAAAAACCAAAAAGAACAAGAAAACCAAAGACAGAAGATAAATAATGAATTTAAATAAAGTAATTTTAATTGGAAGAATTTCAACAGATGTAACTTTGAATGAATCTAGATCAGGGGTTTCATTTGCTAGATTTAACCTTGCAATTACAAGAGATTCTTTTTCAAATACAAGAGAAGATATAACTGATTTTATTCATATTTCTGCTTTTAGAAACACTGCTATATTTATTTCTAAATTTTTTAATAAAGGTGATTTAGTTTGTGTAACAGGTTCATTACAATCTTCACAATATACAACAAAAAATGGTGATGTTGTTTCATCAATTAGTGTTGTAGCAGATCAAATTAAATCTTTAGAACCAAAATCAGTAACTCAAGCAAGAGCAGAAAAAACATCATCATTAAATGTTGATAATAATCAGTCAACTTTCTATTCAGAAAAAACAAAAGATAATGATGAAAAAACAAGTGATGAAAATCCATGAGAATTGGATTTCTAATTAAATTAGGAGAAAAGTATGATTAATAGAAGAAATAAAAAAAGAAAAAACGGCAAAAGAAAACCTTGTGCTTTTTGTTTAGAACAAATGGAATACATTGATTACAAAAATGTAGAAGTAGTATCAAAATTTATTAATGCTCATGGGAAAATTCTTCCTTCAAGAGTTACAGGGACATGTGCAAGACATCAAAGATTATTAAGCACAGCAATTAAACGCGCAAGAATCATGGCTCTTATCCCATTTGTTTCTGAAAGAATTAGAAGATAATAAAAAAGTTGCCTTGTGGCAACTTTTTTATTATCTTAATTTATCCCAAACATCTTCACCAATTTTAGATAATTCAACACCAAAATTTTTAGCTACAATGTTTCCAACTGTTGCTAATGATATAACATCATTCAATTTTTTTGGTTCTTTAAATGATTTAGAATATATTGTTGCTGGCAGTGCTTCTCTTGTGTGATTATATCCCTTAAATGTTGGATCATTTCCATGATCAGAAGTAATAATTAATAAATCATCATCTTTTAAAGCATTAATTAATTTTGTTAATTTAATATCAAATAAATTGATATTTTCAGCATATCCTTCAGGATCTCTTCTATGTCCATAATGAGAATCAAATTGAACAAGATTTACAAATATAAATTTATTTGATGTATTTTCGATTGCTAAATCAATTGTTATATCCATTCCATCAGCATCACCTTCGGATGGATAGTGTTTTGAGATTCCTTGCCCTGAAAAAATATCATTTATTTTGCCTACTGAAATAACTTCAACCCCTTTGTTTTGAAGTCTATCTAAAACTGTTTGTTCAGAAGGTGTTACTGAGTAGTCGTGTCGATTAAATGTTCTTGTATATTTTCCATTTTCACCAATATAAGGTCTTGCAATGATTCTTCCAACATTTCATTCAGGACGTGAAGAGCAAATTCTTCTTGCTTCTTTTGCATATCGATAGAGATTATCAAGCCCCATATATTTTTCATGGCCACAAATTTGCAAAACACTATCTCCAGATGTATAAACAATAATTGAATTATTATTAATTTCTTGATCTGCTAGTTCATTAATGATATCAGTTCCACTAGCTGATTTATTACCTATTATTTTTCTACCATCAAATGCTTTTTCTAATTCTCTAATTAATTCATCTGGAAAACCTGTTTCTGTAAAAGTTGGAAATGGATGTTCTGTATAGATCCCCATCATTTCTCAATGACCTGTTAAAGTATCTTTTCCATTTGAAAGTTCATTCACTTTAAATGTATAAGCACTTTGTTTTTTAACTTTTCCAGGATTTTTGATTTTAGCAATTGAAGTAATCCCCATTTTTTTTCATGTAGGAATTTCTAATGTTGCAACTTCTGAAACATGTAATAAAGTATTAGCTCCTTCATCGCCAAATTTCTTTTGTTGTTTATCAGGCCCAATTCCCAATGAATCTGTAACAATCATAAATATTCTATTAAATTTCATTTAACACCTTCTTGCTATACTATATAATTATTATAATAAATTTTGCCCAGCTGGCGGAATGGCAGACGCAGCAGACT
>CASFBV010000043.1 GCA_949293065.1 uncultured Mycoplasma sp. | reverse complement strand
TCTTTCACAAACATTTAATTTATCTGAAATTTTAGATAAAAAACAAATTCCATTCTTATCTTCTGGGGTCACAACAATAGACCAAGTAAAACAAGCATATCAAGATATGATTGCAATTAAAGCTAATGAAAAAATTTCAAATATTTTAGATTTACTAAATAATCAAACTTGATTTAATTTGTCCATTTCTACATCTGCAAATGATGTTTATGGAACTTTAACAATTGATTGAACAATTTCAGATAAATTTACTGGTTATCAAATTAGACCACAAAATATTAGTAAAACAACAACATGAAATAATATGCTTAAACTAACAACTAGTGAACAAAATTCAGAAGGAAAAGATATTACAAATTATGGCATCATCTCAAATGGATATGAAGCATATCAATTGCTTGATAAATTAAAATTTAAAAATAAATATTCGATTAAATCAAGTGAAATTCAAATTTCACAATTATCAAACCAATGACTATTAGATAATACAAATATTTTAAATATTATAGGTGGAATCAGTTCTAATGGGGATTATCTTCAATTTTCAATTACAAACAATAACAATGTAACAAGTAATTTTAGATTCAAAATAGATACTACACAAATTCAAAAAACTATTACTAATGATGTTAATGGAATTTTAGAAATCCCTTTTGTGATGCAAATAGAAATTGAAGTTAATTCAACACTAACATATGTAGATTTCTTACCTCCTAATGGAATAGTGGGAGCAGGAGAAAATCAAAGTTATAATTCAGCAGCTAGAGAAGCTTATATTCAAATTGGAGATTTTTTAAATGAAAATATTTCAAATGCTTCAATCATTTATGATTACTTGGCAGCTAATTCTAATTTTGAAATTGACATAACTGAAAATAGTTTATTTGAAAATATTAGAAACGAATGTTTTGAAAATGAAGCTAAAATTCCAGAATTATTAGAAACTCAAATTAAACAAAAAATAATTAATAATGTTGATCCATCAAATAAAGAAATTGTATCTGATCTTTTAAATATATATTCTTTATCATTTGATTTATATCAAAATGAATTTATTAATTATGATGAAAATCAAAAACAATTTTCAACCAATAACCCAGCAGAAGTAAAATTAATAAGCAAAGGGAACGATCTTCAAGAAATTGAAATTCCATATTATAAAAATGGAGTTGAAACTCCATTTCCTAAAATTACTATAATAGTTAAAAATATTAGTTAAATCTGTCTTATTTAAATCAATTACAATATGTTATTCCTGATTGCAAAATAATATATGCAAGGGAAATTATAGCGATTATAACAAGAGAAATGCTTACTCTTTTTAAATAGTAAAATTCTCTTGTTTTTATTTTTGGACCAGTATGTGTTGTTGTTGGGATTTCCATTGAATTAACAATTTTTTTATTCTTTTTGAATAAATATTGTCATGTCCCTAAACAAGTATTTAAGATGACAAATGTGATTGTTCCAAAGGCAATTCCATATGCAATAGAATTTGTTAACATCATAAAAATAATTGTTATGAATAATGTTGGAATATCAATGGCTATTTCTCATTCAAAGTGTTTTATTTGAGTTATCATCATTGTCCCAACTAAAACCAAAATTGGACCAGTTATAGGTTTATGATCATCAATAGGCATAAATATTTGCATAATAGGCCATAAAGCTATTGAAAATCCAAACATTAATGAAGTAACAATTGCTGATAAACCTGTTTTAGCTCCTGCTGATATTCCTACATTTGATTCAACAAATGCTGTAACAGTTGTAGAACCAATTGAAGCGCCCGCAATTGTTCCTATCGCATCCACAATATTTGCTTTATTCATTCATTTTGGGTCTTTCGATGATAAATCTAAGGTTCTATCGATTGAAATCAATGTCCCTGTTGTATCAAAAAAATCCATATATAAAAATGAAAGAGCACCAATATAAGTGATTGGATTAGTTCACATTTTCGGATTAGCAAAACCTTTTCATGCCGCTTGTGCAACATCTTTTATTGTTGAAAATCCATCATAACCTACATCAACTGGATTGATATGATAATTAGGATCTTGAACATGAATAAAATTAGTTGCAATCATAGGAACTAAAATAACTCCACCCAAAAGCATTGTAATAATAATGGCTCCTGGAACTTTTGAATAATGAAGCACAAGAGCAACCAATAATAATACTACCGACACTATAACTAATGGGTTCGAAAAATCTCCTAACCCTGAGACCAATGATCCTGATGGATCTTGAACAATAATTTTAGAATCTTGCAACCCAACAAAAGCTATAAAAAAACCAATTCCTGCTCCAATTGCAAGTTTTAAATTTGTCGGCATTATTTGAGCTATTTTTTCTCTAATTGGCGTCATTACAACAACAAAATAAATAATCCCTGAAAGAATTGTCAAAGTAAGAGCTGAATCAAAACCTAAACCAAAACCTGTTTGAGAAGACGCTATTGTATATGTAAAAAAAGCGTTCAATCCCATCCCTGGCGCAAGCGAAATTGGCACTCTTGCAAAAATACCCATTAAAAATGTGGCAAAAAATGAAGAAATAGCTGTGGATAAGAACAATCCTCCCATTAATTCTTTTCCTGCAACATCTGACACCATCCCAGGATTTACTGCAAGAATATATGCCATTGCAATAAAAGTTGAAATACCACCAATAATTTCTTTTTTAAAGATGGCACCATATTGATCAAATTTAAAATATTTAGACAATGATTTAACAAAAAAATTCTTTTTTGTTTCTGTATTCATATTATCTTTCTGTGCAAATATCAAGCAGTTAGAAAACAACGTTTTTTAACAATAACTAACAACGTTAATTATTTGCACAAACTAATTATATAGAGTTACAGAAAATAAAAATAAACTTTGTTTATTTAAGTTATTATAAATTATCAAATAAACAATGATTAAGGGTTTAAAAAAACAAATGAAAATATTATCTAAAAATTTTAACCTCATCCAGTATCTCATAAACAATTTTGTTAAATTTCTGTTCTTCTTGCTCATTTTTTTTATGATCTCTTCCAGTTAAATGAACTAATCCATGAGCAAATAAATAACAAAATTCTCTTTTAATTGAATGATTGAATTTTTTGGCTTGATCTTTTATTTTTTCATAAGATAAAACAATTTCGCCCAAAAAATTGATTCCTATATTGTTTTCAAATTTAAATTCAAATGGAAAAGACAAAACATCAGTTTCTTTATCTATATCGCGATACTGTTTAGAAATTTTTTGAATTCCTTTATTGTCAGTTATTAAAACATCTACATGAATATTATTTTTAAGTTTTAAAACTTTTTTGAAAGCATTTACAACTTCCTCAAAGCTTTTTTTATACATAAATTTATAATTAGTTTCATTTGTTATTGATAATATTTCCATACTTTATGAAATTATATATTAAATATGTAATCAACTATTTTTTTGCTGCCAGAAAAAATTTCAACATTATAAAGAGAATTGGTTTTTACTAAATGATAAAGATCTTCATTTTCAAAAGTTATCCTATACTGATTATTACCTACATAAATGAATTCTACATCATGTAAATAATATGTTTTTCCTTCTAAATTAATAGCCAAATCTTTCTGCTCTGATAATAAATTAATATTAGATGTAGTGAATTGGAGTGACAAATTTTTTTGTCCATCAACTTCTAAAATTGCAGTTGTTGTTTTTTTAATTTCTATATTAAAAAGAACAATAATGAAAATAATTGCAGCAAGAACAAAAACTCCTATAAGAACTAATATTTTTCAATTCAAATTTTTAGCAAACATGAATTTCCTTTCCTTTAAAAATGTAATTATTACGATGTGATATTTCTATAACGATTTTGTCTTCTAAATATTTTTTTAAAATGGGAAATAATTTTTTGATTATTTCATTATCCATATTTTCAAATGATTCATCAAACAAGAATAATGAATAATCTTGACTAAATATTTTCATCAATGAAATAAATTGTTTTTGACCAGCTGAAAAATTATTTCCTCCATCTTCGATATGTTGATGTAATGAAAGACCAAGCATTTCAAAAAAATCTAATAATTTATATTTTTCAATATTTGATAACAACAATTTTGAGTCACAATTTTGAGATCTTAAAAAATCATAAATTGTTCCATGTGGTAAAAAATCATTATTAGAAATAAAACATATTTGATTTCTAAGAGAATCTAAATTATAAAAATCAATGTTATTGCCATTAATTTCAATTTTTTGACTTGTAATTAAAGTTGAAATAATTTTCATGAGTGTTGATTTACCAGTTCCATTTTTTCCTGTAATTTTAGTTTTATTAGAAACATTTAAATTAGATAATTGAATCTTTTTGCTTTTGGAATCAAAGTTGAAATCTATTTTTGCTATTTTTATTTTTTCAATTTTGGAAATTATATTTTTAGATACATATTCATTTTCTAATTCGAAAAATGAATTAATATTTTCTAAATACTGTTTGGTAATAGGAATTTCAATAATCATATGAGTCAAAGAATTAAGAGGACCAATTAAAAAATTAAAAACTGAGAAAAATAAAAATATTTGACCTACACTCATATTATTATTTCAAATATCTTGAACTAAAAATATTACAAATATGAAAGGAAAAATAGTTTTGATTGATGTTTGCAAAAAACCAAATAAATATGAAGTTTTTGAAGACTTTAATTGGCAATCGATAATTTCTTCCAATGAATTTTCAAAATTATTTTTTAAATAATTTTTCGTTGAATTTAATTTAAATTGTTCTATACCATTAATAATACTTAAATATTTTTTTCTAAAATTCATAGATTTAGAAATAACTGCAATTTCAATCTCTTTAAATTTATTTTTAAATATAAAAGTCAATCCACAGGTGATTCCGGCAACTAGAATAGATATTAAAAATATTTTAATATTAATCAAAATTAAAATAATAATAGATAAAAATAAACAAACAGAATTAGTAATAATTGAAAATAAATTTTTTGCCTTAAAAGAGGAAATTTTCATCATAATATCTAAATTTTTAAGATGGTCACTTACATCCATGTGATTTATTTTTTCTCATCTTACTTTTTCTAACTTGTCTATATACAAATCGATAAATCTTTTTTGATATTTGATTTCTATTTTTTGAAGAATCATGTCATTTAAAAAAATTAAAACTATTTTAATTAAGGCAATTATTAAAAAACAAATAGTTACATAAAACATTTTTTGAAAACTTCCAATAGGGACAATATTATCTAGAGTTAATTTTAAATAAAACGATCCTACCAATGCCAATAATGTAATGAAAATTGAAATAAATGAAGCAATGATTTTTTCTTTCAAATAATCTTGATCAAATAAAATAGTTTTTTTGTTTTCGATTTTGCTATAAGATGTTTTTGTGCAAATAATAACAATATTACAAAAAATGTTTTGAAATTCATTTAATGATAATTTTATTTTACCCTTATAAGGATCAATATAAATCACGTTGCCTTTGGTAGTAATTTTTTCAATAATAATATAATGTAAAAAATCGTCATTCTTAATAAGTGAAATAATAGGTTCATCTATCTTCAATTTTTTAAATGATTCAAAATCCCCCTTTAGAATTTCCATTTGAATTCCAAATTTATTTGCAGCTTTAGAAAGCTCAACCAAACTAATTCCGAATTTATCATAATTTACGCTTGATTTGATTGTTTTTAATTCCAATCATTCATCATAATAATATTTGTGAAATGCTTGAATTACAGAAATTCCACAATCAAGCATCTCTACTTGATTTCTATATAACATATTATTTTCCGTTCTCAAACAGTTGATAAATTAGTAGTTCCTTAATTATATCACATTACTTAGATTCTAAAACTAGTTTCCTTTTGCTTTCAAACTCTTTTGTATCAATTATTTTATCTTTGAATAATTTTTCAAGCGCTGCTATTTTTTGCTCTTTTGTTACTTCTTCACTTGATTCATTATTTACATCTGCAATTAACATAGTATCTCCACGATCAAATTCTAATGTGTTCATTGAAGGCTGATAAAAAGGATTGTTTTCCATATTAATAACTGTTGTATTAATCAAAGGATTATTGTCTTTTGAATCACTATTAGAAGTTAAATTTTTTTCCTGTTTGTCATTGGTTGTATTTTTTGTATTTTTTTTAACTTCAACATCATAAGGAATTTCTATTGTTTCGGTTCATTCTATTTTTTTAGACTCTTTATTAACTTTTTTAACTTCAATATTTATTTTATTTTGTTCCATATTTCTATCCTTTTATTAATAACATTATATAATAAAATGGTTAAATGCCATTTTAGCTCAGTGGCAGAGCACTTCCATGGTAAGGAAGGGGTCGCAAGTTCAATTCTTGTAAATGGCACCATATATCTTTGATGCCAATTTAAACAACTATAAACATAGAAATAAAAATAAATGAAGTTAAAGCAATAGAGTCAATTCTATCTAAAATTCCTCCGTGGCCTGGAATAATATTTGAAAAATCTTTAATTTTTACAAATCTTTTAATTGCTGAAAATTGAAGATCACCGATAATTGAAACAATTGGAAATAAAAGAGGTACAACCGTTACTAGAACATATCAATTTACATTTAAATGGTCAAAATTTAAATAATAGAAGATTAAAAATAAAAATAATCAAGTACATAAATATCCAACAATTGCTCCTTCAATTGTTTTATTCGGACTAATTTTTGGCGCTAATTTTCTTTTAAAAATTTTATTACCTAATGCCATCCCTCCAAAGTAAGCCATAGTATCACAAATAATTGGACCTGCTAAAATGACAACTGTAAAGTAAAAGTTTTCTGCATTTATTAGATATAGAACTTTCCCTGTAATTGTTACCATTATAATCACACAATAAGCAATTAAAAAATAAGTAAATTTAGTTTTAAATCTTGCCTTCATAAATAAAAATGGAAAAATAGTAAAGACAAATTGAATTAAATATCCAATCCCAGGAATACCAAACACTTCATATTCATATTGTTTTGCTATCATCACATTAATTGATTCTTGATTTGCATTATTTTGAATTCAGTCTAGTAATGAATCTCATGGTAAAAAAAATGATCATAATGTTAATAGAGGTAAATAATATTTAGCTCAAAAAGGTAATTTAAAAATTCTAGAAAATTCATATATTGCATAAGAAATAACTAAAAAATAAAAAATAAATCCTATTATTCTTCCTACTATATGAGTTTTATATCCGATTACTAAAAGACAAGCCACAGCAACAATAGCAAATAAAATTGCTGCTATTATTTTTGTCATCATACTTCTTATCTTTTTTTGTTCCATATTAAATTTTCATTAATTGCTCTTCTTTTTGTTTAACAATATTTTCAATTTTAGTTGAATAATTATCAACAATTTTTTGAACTTCATTTTGATAATGTTTTTGCAAATCTTCACTTAGTTCTTCGTCATTTTTTATTTTCTTTAACACATCTTGTCTTGCATTTCTAATTTTAATTTTTGCTTGTTCTTTAATTGTTGAAAGTTGTTTAATTGACTCTTTTCTCTTATCTGTTGTTAATTGAGGAAAAATAATTCTTAATTTATCTCCTTCATCTTGAACAGTTACTGAATAATTTTGTTTAATGATTAATATATAAATATCTTTTACCAATTCTTTATCAAAAGGTTTAATAATTAATTGTTGCGCTTCTGGATGAGTAATTGAACACAAATCACCTATTGGAGTCAATGAATCATAATACATAACTTTTAAAACAGAAAACATTTGAGGGTTTGCTGTACCAACACTAACTCTTGATAAGGATTTTTCTAATCACTCAATAGCTTCTTCGCTATCTAACAATAATTCTTCTTTATAAACATTAAATTCCATAATTATTTTTTTACTATTGTAAATTCTCCTTTTCCTTCTATTGCTTTAATAATTGAATCTTTCTCACCTATATTAAACACTAACAATTTAATTTCATTATCTCTTGCCATTGCTACAGCTGTTGAATCCATAACCTTCAATTGTCTTTTTAGAATTTCATCATAAGAAATTTCTTTAAAGTGTTTTGCCTTTGGATTTGTTTTTGGATCAGAATCATAAATTCCATTTACTCCATTTTTTCCTAAGAGCAATACATCTGCTTTAATTTCAGAAGATAAAAGAGTTGCCGCTGTGTCTGTTGTAAAATAGGGTCTACCAGTTCCTGCTGCCATAATTACAATTCTTCCTTTATTTAGATATTTATTAGCTTTTTCTAAAATAAAAGGTTCTGCAATTTTTTGATCAATATTAACTGATGAAAGAACTCTTGATTGAATCCCAACAACTTCAAAAACTGATTGAAGAGCCAAAGCATTCATAATAGTTGCCATCATTCCAATATAATCTGCTTTAGATCTAGGAATTCCATTTTTTTCAGCAGAAGCACCTCTTCAAAGATTTCCTCCACCAACAACAATTGCTATTTGAATTTTTTTGGCAATTAATTTTTTTAATTGTTTTGCTAATTTTTCAATTAATTCATAATCAATAGACAATTTTTTTCACGATTTGCAAGTCATTCACCTGACAATTTAATCAATACTCTTTTATATGCCATAATTTTTAATCCTCTTTAATAATTATTAAAAATTATATACAAAAATTATTATTCATTAATTCATTTTGAATAAACATTTGCAGGAACAATTTGCATTTTTGTATTTGCATAAAAATATGAATGTTTTGTGACTTTCATTTTTTTATAAATTTTTCTTCCAGTAATTTCAAAAAATACAATTAACAACAATCCAACAACTAAGAAAATAATTGCAAGAACTAAATATCAATATTCAAAATCAGCAGGATCTCTCATAGGTTCCATAATTGTTCTAACTAATCCATATCAAGCTAAATAGATACCACCTGTTGTTCCTGGTTGGAATAAACTTAATTGTAAGAAAACTCAAACAATTAAGAAATATCCTAGTAATGAAGTTACAGATTCTATTAAAAATAATGGAATTCTGAATTCGCCATCAATATACATGTTTCAAGCAATTCCTGGGCCTAATCAACTAATTGATTCATATGAACATGCTGCTCCATACAATTCGTGGTTAGCAAAATTTCCTCATCTACCTATTGCTTGACCTAATAAAATGTTTGGAAGAATTATCCCAACCGCTTTCCTAATATCAACAACATTTCTTTTTTTTCATAAATAAAGTAGATCAAAAATTGCAGGTACAATTACACCACCTTGAATTGAAAGACCTCCATCTCAAATTGCATACCACCTACTTAAATCTTCTCCATTTATTGCTGTTTCAATAATTCAAAATAATCTTGCTCCAACAATAGCAGAGGGGATTGTAATAATAATAATTACAAGTAATGTATCAATAGGAAATTTATTTTTTCTTCAAAAGTACATTACAGATAATACCGCGGCTATAATTCCAATTAACATTGTAAAAGGATAAATTCTAAAAGTGCCTACTAAATAAATAGGTTCACCAGGATTTCAAGAATGAAGAGTTATAAAATCATTATTTGTTCCCATTTTTTATCCTTTCTTGAATTTGAACATAAGCATCTGTTCCACCATCTTGCTTTGAAATAAATAAAGATATTGCAACTTCAATTAAAGATGCGGTATTTCTTCCTAATCTAACTGGAATTAAAACCTTTTTAATTTTACCACCTAATATGTTATAGAAATGATTTTCATTGCCTAAACGATCAAAATGTTTCTCTTCATCTTTTACTAATTCAATTACTAAATCAATTGATGTTCTACCCTTAACTGTTTTTTCCCCATAAACAGATTTAATATCAATTAAACCCAAGCCCCTTGCTTCTAAAATATTTTTAGTTATTTCTGGTGAAAAACCAACAAAATGATTTCCAATTCTTTTGATAATAACAGAATCATCAGACACAAAACTATGTCCTTTTTGAATCAATTCAATAACTGCTTCAGATTTTCCGACTCCACTAGCACCAATAATTAAAACTCCAACTCCATCTATAATTACTAATGATCCATGAACAAAATCTTCAGGAGCAAAATTTTCAGCAATATAAACACCCACAGTTGTAATAATAAATGAAAGTTTTGTATCAGAAAAAACAATAGGGGTGTCTGTTTTATTGCAAAATTCTAATAAAATCTTCTTATTTTTATCATTTACACCAGAAGAACAGATAACAAGTGGAGGTTTTTGATCAAAAACTTTTTGAAGATTGTTCATTAAATCTTCTTGTGAAATAGAATCCATTAAATTTGATTCTTTTGTCCCAAGACCAATAATATTTTTATCCAAACTTGTATTTTCAAAATAACCCACAATTTCTAGTCCAATTCTATCAATTGAAGGTCTTTTAATTTGTCTTCAATTTTTTATATTCTCTTTATTAGCAATTTCCAATTGATTTTTTTCACATAAGTCCAAAACATCAATTGTTTTATTTGTATTAATTGTGATTGTTTTTTTCATAATTATGTTCTAAAATATTATAAATAATTTATTTATAAATTTAGAATTTAGAAATATGAAAATTAAAAAAACGTGAGTCAAAAATTCATTAGGATATGGCAATAATCTCTTTATTTATCAAGATAAAGAAATGTTTAATTATTCAGTAGATACAATATTATTGGCTAATTTGACTACATTAAATCGAAAAACGAAAGAAATATTAGAAATTGGAACTAATAACTGTGCTTTGAGCATATTTTTATCTCAAAGAGATGAAAATATCAAGATTGATGCACTAGAGCTTCAAAAGGAAGCCATCAAACTAGCAAAATATAACATAGAAATGAATAATTTAGAAAAAAGAATCAGTTTAATAAATGAAGATTTTAATATCTGATGAAAAAATCACATAAAAAACCAAGGTAAAAAATACGATGTTATTATTTGTAATCCTCCTTTTTATCGCAAAGATACAAAACCAAAAAAAGAAATTAATGAATTTATGTTAAAAGCTACTCATGAAGTGACTTTAACATTAGAACAAATTATTGAAGGTTCTTCAAAAATAATTAATCAAAAAGGTTATTTATCAATGATAATTCCACCAGAAAGATTAGTTGATTGTTTTGTGTTAATGAGAAAATATAACTTCGAACCAAAAAGAGTAATTATGATTCATCCTAGAATTAATCAAAAAGCAATTCTTTCCTTTGTTGAAGCAAGATTTCAAACAGGATGAGGAACTCATTTTGAAAAAAATTTATATTTGCATCCAGAGAACAAATCTAAACATGAATATTTAGACGAAATTATCAAATTATATCAACCCAAAAAAGTTAAATAATTAGATGTTTTTGGTTCTTTTAAAAATTTGTTTACCTAATTTAATGTATTTATTTATTTTATCTTCTAATATTTTAAATGCATCTTCATAGAATTTTGGATCATATAAATTAACTCCTGCATCTTTTAATAATTCAATAGGCCATTTGCTTCCACCTTGCTTTAAAAAATTATTAATATAATTTTCTAATGCCTTAGTTCCATTTTGCTTATATTGTTGGAAAAAATAATTAGCAACTAAATAACCTATTGCATATTTATAAACATAAAAATCATAGTAAAAATGAGGAACCATTATTGAGGCATATAAATCTTGATCTTTACTAAATTTAGTTTTTGAAGAATAATATTGTTTTACAACATTTTTATAAATTGTTTTCAATGCATCAAAAGTTGATAATGGTTCTCCTTTATCAATTCTATTATAAAGTTCAAATTCATATTCAGATCACATTGTTTGTCTTCTTACAGTTGCATCGAAATCATTAATTGATTCAGATAATAAATAAAATTGTAATTTTTTATCTTTTGTGTTTTTCATTAAATAATCATTTAACATTAACTCATTAAAAATGGATGCTATTTCTGCTAAAAATATTGGATACTGAGATAAATTATAAGGTTGATTATTGTCTGAAAAATATGAATGTAATGAATGCCCTGCTTCATGAGCTAATGTAGAAACAGATTCTAATTTGCCATCATGGTTCATTAAAATAAATTTTTTATCAATTCCATAAGTTCCGCCTATTGAATAAGCGCCGGATCTTTTATTATCAACAATACAATAATCAACTCAATTTTGACTAAACATTTGTTTTAAAATATTTTCATATTCTTTTCCCATAGGTTTCATTGCTTTTAGAACAATATCTTGTGTTTCCTCGATTGTGTAATTTTCTTTAATTTTTACCAGAGGTAAAAATGAATCCCAAGGTTTATATTTTTTATTAAATTTGATTTCAAAAAATTTTTTATGAAATTGTTTATATTTAGTAAAAATATTTGTGTGTGATTTGACTTGCTCATAAAGAAGCTTTAATAATTTAGTATCAACTTTATCTGAATCAATTAAGGATTCAATTGAAGAATTATATTTTCTTTCTAATGATCAAGTTGAAATGTTTTTAATGTGTTGATACAAAAGAGAAGCCAAAGAATTTTTATGATTTAAATATGCTTTAATTCAATTTTCTTGTGTTGTTTTTCTTACTTTTTCATCTTTATTTAACATTAATTGAGAACGATTTGCTGGAGTTATTTTTGTTTTTTTATTCTTAGAATCTATAGCAAATCCATAATCCATTTCACTATTTGTAATAATTGAAAAAATTTCATGAGCATCCACATCTGCTCTTGAAACTCTTTTAATAAATTCTTCTATTTTGTCATCAAATTTATGTTTTTTTTGTTCTAATGTAAATTCAATATCCTTCTTAAAATTAGCAAATTCTTTTAAGTTCATTCATTCTCTTAATTTTTTCTCATTTTTAAAAATTCTATTTGTTTCTGAACCTAATTCTTTTTGATAATTAAAAAGTTTAAAATTTAATTCTTCTGATAATTTATTAAATTTATCGTCAACAACATTAACAGCTAAATGGTTAGAAATGTAATTTGAAATTTTATTAAATAAAATAGTTACTTTTTCTTGATCTTTCAAATATTTTAAATATGTTTTACTATTATCATATTTTGAATCTTTAATTTTAATTTCTTCTTTTAGATACTTAAATAATTGTTCTAATAAATCATCTATTGTTTTACCATCTAAAAGTGATTCGAGATCAAACTTATATTTTTTAGGAACATCTGAATATTTTTTATATTGTTTCATATTTTCAACCTATTTTTTCTCACTCGGAATTATATGAACATGTGTGTGGAACACAACTTGTTTAGAAGATTCTTCATTATTTACAATTAATCTAAAACCATCAACACCTAATCTTTTAATTTCTTTAAGAGCTAATTTTCTTGCAATTCTAAAAAGATAATTCATATCTTTTTCTTTAATTGTTTTTAAATTTCTTGAATAAATTTTAGGAATAACTAAAAAATGTCCTTCTGTTTTCGGGTTAATATCATAAAAAGCAATCACTCTTTTGTTTTCAAAAAGAATCTTTGCTGGCGCTTCTTTATTTATAATTTTTTGAAAAATTGTTTCCATATTAAATAATCCCTTGTGCTCTTCTATCAGCATCTGTTTTTTTAGTTAATCCTAAACTTGAAATTAATTGTGTAATTTCTGTTGCACTTCCTTTAACATTAAAATTATTAAATAAATAGAAATCTTGGATTTTTGAATATAAATTCGAATCATTTAGAATGAAGAAATAAACTAATTTAGTTTGTTCCTTCTCTGTTTCTCATGGAGTCCCCTCTAATGTAAATTTACCACTCATATATCAATTTTTATTGATATATTTTTGATTTTCTTTTTTAAATAAAGGAAGCACTCTTAAATAATATGTAATTCCTGTTGGGTTTGAGCCATCAAAAATTTTGATCCCCACATTATTTGGATCTCCACTAAACACATATGAAGTTTTTAATGGATTTGTTTCAGCTGTTTCATCACTTCCTCAATTTATAATTTCGATGCTTGAATCAAATGAATATTCTTGTCCATCTAAAGTAAATGAATATGTAAATGCTATTTTTATTTGTTTATCATTGTCTTGTGATGGTTGATAAGAAATAGAATTAATGGTTAATTTTTGAGATATAGCTCCTGATATGAATTCAAATAATCCTGTTGCTGTATCTTCAGATGAAGATTGTGATCCATTTCATAAAACTTCAATATCGTCCATTGTTATTGAATGTGAGCTTTTTGATATTGAAGATTTTTTAATATTAATACTTGGCAACATTAAATCTTTTGAAGATTGATTGTGTTCTAATGCTCTTTTAATTGCATCTAATTCTGTAAAGTTATATAAAATGTTTGAGCTTGAATCTAATAAACCTATTTTTGGTGATCCATAAGATTTAATATCATCAATACTAATTGATAAATCTCCTTTTAAATCCTCATCAGAAGGGTTAATAGTTAAAGAAGAAAATGCTTGTAAACTTGTTAATGAGTTTTGATCGTTTTCATTTGAGTTTGGACAAATTTCGTCTGATAAAGTTGTCTCCTTGGTTGTTTTGATATTATTAAATTGTTTCATTGTTGAAACAATACCTGAATTCATTGTTTCATATGTATAATCATCACTTGAATATGATCAAGTAAATTGCGGAGTATTTTCAACCATATATTTTTTTAATAAGAAAGTACTAAAATCATTGTTTTCTCCAACATATGCTGTTGTGTTAATATAATTTACACTCGAAGGATTTTTAGTCATCTTATTATAATTTGTTCCATTTTTAATTTGTTGCTCTGTTGAATGTAAAAAGTACATATTTGCAAGAAGCATTTTCATAACATTTTGATAAACCAATGTTCCTCTTGTAGACATTAAAATTTTGTAATCATTTTCAATGATTTTGCCTGTTGAATCACATCCTGTGTAATTTCAAGAAGGATTAAAATTACTAATATTTAAAATTTGTCCAGAAGCATCTGTTACTTTTACAATTGTTTTATATTTATCTTTTTTTCATTCATTTACTTTAACAAAGAAATATGTTTCTGGTGATGTAGTTGATGATGAATCTGAGCTTGAATCTGATGAAGATTGTGAAACTATTGACATATATGAAATATAGAATTTATAAGCATTTTGAACAAGATTTTCAAAATTTGATTCATCTATTTGAGAGAATAAAGATGTTGGGGCAAAATCAACCACAGGACTATTAGGATAATCATCTAATGAACCTGATGATGTAGTTGGTCAATTTAAATAATTTAAATAATATTGAATTGTATTTCCAATTTGCTCTTGTTCTTCTGTTGTAGCATCTGATTTAACATTTGAAACATATAAAGATGTAAATGTTGTTGTAATTCAATTATCTAATAAAGCTATCTTTGCTGGATCAGAAGAAAGTAATTCTGCTTGCTGTTCTCTATTAATTTCCCCAGTAGGCAAACTTTTTGAACATGATGTCACCGCAAATGGAACAACAAATAAAGAAGATGCTACTATTGTAGGAATTAATAATTTTTTTAATTTCATTATTTATTACCTCCTTTTTGTTTTGAAGTTGCTAAACTTTTTGGTGTTAATAATTTTTGCAATGCATTCATAAATAATTCATCTATTACATCTTTTCCTTGTGCAATTGAATTAGATCCATATAATGTTTGTGTTTGAAATACAACAATATCTTCTCCATTACTATTTTCAAATGTTGCAAAATCATACACTCTTTTTTGGTCAATTAAAGTTGTTAATGATGAAGATACATCAGTTAAATAATCTGAATATCCTGAAACAACAGAACTTGTAAACTCTAATTTAACTGTATTATAAAAATCATTATAAATTTGATCTGTTGTTTCCTCAATAGCAGGCTCTTCGTCTTTATATTTTTGAATTGCATTTTTAAAGGCATCAACATTATTTGGGTCACTTAATAAATTTAAAATTATTAAATTATCATTATCTAATTTTGAAAAAATGCTTGAAACATCATAAATTAAAGTAGGTGAATCTGATGAAGAATTATTTGCTGTTAAATTCAAATCATTTAAAGCATATTTTCTAAAATCTTCTAATGTTGCTACATTAAAGTTTTTTGAAAATACTTTAACTTCTGATGGACTTACATATAAATATGTTCCAATATTATCATTAGATGCATCTGGTGCTGACAATTGATATAAAGTTCAAAATCCAATTTGGTTTGCTGATATTTGATTATTTGTATAGTCTTGCTTAATTTGACTAAAATCACCAATTAAAATTGAATTCATTATTAACCCCAACAATGTAAAATCATCATCACCTAATTTATCTGCATATGTAGTAAGTTGATTATCATAATACGAAGCGTTTTGAGTTCCAATAAACTCATAAGTTGAAGAATCAATGTATTGAGTTAAAAATACAGCCAATTGTTTTAAATTTGATGATGCTTCTAAACTTCCATATTCTAATGTGTTTCAATTTTGTTGAACATAAGCTGGTGCTACTGATAAATCAATTGTATTGTTTTGATCTCCTGCTTTGCCTAGTGCAAAAATAATTTTCATAAAAATATCAAATGGATTAGTTGTATTTATTGAAAATAATTCTGTTGAATCTAAACTTGTTGCACCAGTTAAAGATGAAGTTAATGCTGAGAGTGTTAGCATATTAATAGAAGATGAAGATGAACTACTATCATCTGACTGTGTCGATGAAGAACTTGAATCAGAAGCTGCTAGCATTGAAGAAATTTCAGCAATCTTAGATGTGGCTAAATCATCCTTCGCATCTGAATTGAATGTTTTCAACAGCAAATTATCTTTATTATTTTGAACTACATTTGAATCATTTTCATCTGTAGATGTACTTACACAATTTGCACCCTTGAATTTAGATAATTGACTTATTGCAATAAAGTTAGATGTTTGATCATATTCATTTTGATTTTGAACCTTGAATAGATTTTTAATAAAATCGGAAGAAATACTAAATGG
>CASFBV010000042.1 GCA_949293065.1 uncultured Mycoplasma sp. | reverse complement strand
GCGCCCTTAGCTCAGCAGGTAGAGCAACTGGCTTTTAACCAGTGGGTCAGAGGTTCAAATCCTCTAGGGCGTACCATTTGTCAAACGACGCCAAATTGTAATTGTTATTATTTGTAATATAAAGACTAATAACCATTACTATGCGCGAGTGGTGAAATTGGCAGACACGCAAGTTTTAGGCACTTGTGCCTTTGGTGTGAGGGTTCGAGTCCCTCCTCGCGCACCAAATCATTTATGACCAATAAGTTGCTATTAAAGCAACTTTTTTATTATTTTTGAATAATAAAAAATATAAAGTTCTATACTTATAGATATATTTAATAAGGAGTAGATTATGAAATTAATTAATAAAGAAGTAAAATCAAAATTCACATTAATTGGTTTTTTTGAAGAAGATAAAGTTAAAAACAAAAATATTTTGACAAATCAAAATGCAATTACCGAATATGTTGATAATGAAAAAGCATATATTTTTTTAGGATCTAAAAAAACATTTAATTTAGATCAATTAAAAGAAACTATAAATAAAATAGTTAAATTAAATACAAGAGAATATCAAATTGATGCAAAATCATTTGTTTCTAACAATGTTGATTTAGAAATGGTTGTTAATAAATTTGTAGATATTGATGAATATGTAAATGGTGATATGTATTCAGCTAAAACAATTAAAAATAACAAGAAAGTTGCTTTGTCTTTAATTGTTAGCGATTCTAAAATTGTTAAAAAAGCTGAAGATACTTTAAAAATTTCAAAACTAGTAAATGAAGCAAGAACTTTACAAGCAACACCTCCAAATATTTGTAATTCAGAATGACTTGCAAAAGAAATGCAATCAATGTTTAAATCAATTAAAACTCCTAATTTAAAAATTAAAGTTTTAAATAAGACAGAAATTGAAAAAGAAAAAATGAATTTATTTTTATCCGTTAATAAAGGTAGTGCTTATGAACCAAGATTAGTAGTTGTTGAATATAATGGTAATCCAAAATCAAAAGAAAAAATTGCTCTAATTGGAAAAGGTATTACATTTGATTCAGGAGGTTACAACTTAAAAGGATCTCAACATATTAGAGGCATGAAATATGATATGTCAGGTGCAGCAATTTGTGCAGCTGCAATTAAGGGAATTGTAGAATTAAAAGCAAAAACAAATGTTTGTGCTGTTTTACCTTTAACTGATAATAAAATTTCATCAAATGCTCAAACACCAGATTCAATCTGAACATCAATGAGTGGTAAAACAGTTGAAGTAAATAATACTGATGCAGAAGGAAGGTTAATTTTAGCAGACGCCATTACATATGCAATTAAAAAATTTAATCCAACACAAATTATTGATGTTGCAACACTAACAGGAGCAATTATTGTTTCATTAGGGACAACATTTACTGGTGCTTGATCAACATGTAATAAAGCATATGATAAATTATTAGTAGCAGCTAATAAACAAGATGAATTAATTTGAAGAATGCCATTCCACAATGATTTTATTAAAAATATTAAAGCTTCAAATTTCGCTGACTACAAAAACACTGATTTATCTGGAAAAGGTGGATCGATTTCAGCTGCAATGTTCTTGAAAGAATTTACAGAAGGTAAAAGATATATTCATTTAGATATTGCTGGAACAGGTGGAGATGGTGAAAATCCAACAGGTGTAATGGTTAAAACATTAATTCAATTTGCGTTGGATTCACAAGAATAATTATGATTCATAAATTTATTATAAATTCATTACAACCAAAAACTTTTTTACTTGTTGGAAAATTTAAAGAAGATAAAAAAATAGAAATTGAAAAAGAGAATTATATTTTTGATAATCCTGAAGATGAAACATCATCAATTTACTTGGGTTCTAAAAAAGATTTTAATTTAGATAAATTAATTTTTATTTTAAAGATGATAATTTCAAATGAACAAAGATCATATCAAATTGATGCTATATCATTTGCCACTTCCAAAATTTCAATTAATGATGTGATTAAAAATTTCATATATGTTTGATATGAAATTAATGGAAAAACATTTAATATGAAAACAACAAAAAATAATATTAAGCCTACCTATTTGTTTGTTGAAAAAGTGTCAAATAAATTTGATGAAGACATTTTAATAGCTTCTCAGATGTGTGAAATAAGAACTCTTCAAGATATGGCACCAAATATTTTGACAATTAATAAATTTGTTTCATACATTAAAAATTTATCTTCAAATAATAAATTAATTGATTTAACAATTTTAGATAAATCTGAATTAAAAAAATTAAATATGAATTTAATTATAGGAGTTAATGAAGGTTCAAAAGAAAGTGTTAAAGTTGCAATATTAGAATATAAAGGAGCTCCTAAGTCCAAAGATAAAATTACTTTTGTAGGTAAAGGAATTATGTTTGATTCAGGTGGATATAATCTTAAAACTCCAGGTAGATATATGCTAGATATGAAATATGATATGTCAGGTGCTGCTATTTCTGTAATGCTTGTTGATACACTTTCAAAAATGAAAGTTAAAAAAAATGTTTCATGTATTGTTCCTTTAACAGATAACATGGTTGATTCATTAGGTCAATTACCTGAAACAATTTTAACTTCAATGAGTGGTAAGACAGTTGAAATAGCAAATACTGATGCAGAAGGAAGATTGATTATGGCAGATGCCATTACATATGCGGCTAAAAAAATGAATTCATCATTAATTATTGACATTGCAACTTTAACTGGAACAGTGATTTATGCATTAGGAAAATACACAGGAGCTTGATCAACAAAAGATTCTTATTGAAATGAATTAGATAAAGCTGCAAAAAAAGCAAATGAATTAATTTGAAGAATGCCAATGAATGATATTTATTTAGAATCTTTAACAAAAGATACATTTGCAGATACTTTATCTTGTTCATTAACAGATCGTCCAGATTCAAATATTGCAGCATGTTGATTGAATCAATTTGCATTAGGTAAAGATTATATTCATCTGGACATAGCTGGTTCTTCTGATTTTAATTCAAAAGGACAAGCTCCAATGTTTAAAACATTGATTGAATTCGTTAAACAACTTGTAAAATAAAGATATGTCTTTAAAATTAGAAACAAATTTTAAACCTTCTGGTGATCAACCTGAAGCAATTGAAAAATTGGTTAAAGGAATAAAAGAAGGTAAAAAAAATCAAGTATTGCTAGGGGTTACTGGTAGTGGTAAAACTTTTACAATAGCAAATGTGATAAATAAGGTTCAAAGACCTATTTTAGTTTTATCTCACAATAAAACATTAGCTTCGCAATTATACTCTGAGCTAAAAACTTTTTTTCCTAATAATAATGTTGAATATTTTGTTTCATATTTTGATTATTATAGACCAGAAGCATATCTACCAAAAACTGATGTTTATGTTGAAAAAACATCTAAAACAAATCATGATTTAGAAATGATGAGAATGTCAACTCTAAATTCATTGTTAACATCAAGAGACACAATTGTTGTTGCTTCGGTAGCAGCTATCTATGGTGCTAATAAACCACAAGAATATGAAGAATCATTTTTCAAAATTGAACTTAACCAAAAAATAAAAAGACAAGATTTTTTTATGAATTTGGTTAAAAGACAATATCGAAGAAATCAATTGTCAGTTGAAACCGGGGAATTTAGTGTTAAGGGCGATGTTATAGAAATTGCACCAGGTTGAACTACTGATTTCAATTTAAGAATAGAAATGTTTGATGATGAAATTGATGTTATTTCTAAAATTGATCCATTAACTAAAAATGTAATTTCAAAAGAAAAGGAAATTACCATATTTCCAGCTAGTTCATATGTTATTCAATCAGATAATATAGACGGAACTATCGAATTAATAGAATTAGAATTAGAACAGAGATTAAAAGAATTTAAACAACAAGAAAAACAACTTGAATATCAAAGATTAAAGGATAGAACCAATAATGATATGGACTCATTAAGAGAATTTGGTTATTGTTCTGGGATTGAAAATTATTCAAGACATATTGATAGAAGAGAAGAAGGGGAGCAACCTTATACTCTTTTGGATTATTTACCAAAAGATACAATTTTAATAATTGATGAATCACATATGATGATTTCCCAATTACATGGTATGTATAATGGAGATCGTTCAAGAAAAATGAATCTTGTAGATTATGGTTTTAGATTACCATCTGCATTAGATAACAGACCATTGAAATTTGAAGAATTTGATAAGTATGATTTTCAGAGAATTTTTATTTCTGCAACTCCTGCTGAATATGAACTAAATTTAACTAATGGTGAAGTTGTAACTCAATATATAAGACCAACAGGATTACTTGATCCAATAATTGAAATTCATCCTTCTAAAAATCAAGTCGATGATATGTATGATGAGATTCAAAAACAAATCAAAAATAAGATGAGAACAATTATTGTTACAACAACCAAAAAAACAGCAGAAGAATTAACAAAGCATTTTCAAGCTAAAAAAATTAAAATTGCATATATCCATTCCGAACACAAAACATTAGAAAGAAATGAGATACTTAGAAAATTAAGAAAAGGAATTTATGATGTTGTCATAGGGATTAATCTTTTAAGAGAAGGAATTGATTTACCTGAGGTAAGTTTAATTATGGTTTTAGATGCTGATAAAGAATCATTTTTCAGATCAAGATCTTCATTGATTCAAATTGTAGGTCGTGCTGCTAGAAATGAAAAAGGTAGAGTTATTTTTTATGCAGATTCTATTAGCAAAAGCATGCAGCAAACAATTGATGACAATAAAATGAAAAGAGAAATTCAAATGAAATATAATGAAGAACATGGAATTGTTCCAAAAACCATTATTAAGCCTATTTTTGAACCAATTCAGGGTCATGATATTACAAATGCTCTTGAATTAATTCAAAAACAAAAAGCAAATTCAAAACTTAAAAAAGAACAAACTGAAAATATTATTGAAAGTTTAAGAAAAGAAATGAAAGAAGCGGCTAAAAAAATGGATTTTGAACGAGCAGCACAAATTAGAGATTTAATTCTTGAATTAGAAACAGAAGAATAATTATTTAGTATAATTAAAAATATGAATTTTAAAAAACTTATCATTCCTTCTGTAATAGTTACATCCGCAATTCCTGTTGCTTTTGTTGTTTCATGTTCTTCATCTGGTGATTCTGAAGATCATAAACAATTAAGTCAAACTATTGAATTAAAAGAATTTTTATCTTCTAATACAAATGCTTTAACTCCATTAACATCAAATCAACCAACAATGAAAACATTTGCAGTATATTCAAATTGAAAAAATTTAGATGATTTTATATCTTCTAATTTTTTAGGTAAATATTTCACAATCGATTCTTCATTTAAAGATAAATTAAGTGAAAATAATAACAATATTTTCAATAAAATTGTTCAATTTGTCATTCAACCAAAAGTCAATTCAAAAGATTTAACTGTTATTTTTTATTTAGATAAAATTTCTACTGATTTAAATGTTGTTTCATTTGATATTAAAAATGCTTTATCAAGTTCTTTTGCATATTCAAATCAAATTGAAGTCCCTTCTAATCCAACAATATTATTTTATGAAGATAAAAATCAATTTAATGAAGCATGAAAAAAAGTAAGTAATTCAAATGTTGATAAAGTTAATTTAGTAACATTAAAAGATATGCTAAAAAGAGCTTTTGCTTTTGATGATTCAATATTAGATGTGATTT
>CASFBV010000041.1 GCA_949293065.1 uncultured Mycoplasma sp. | reverse complement strand
TCTGAAACATCAAAGGAAATAATGTCAATAAATGAATTAATTAAAGATTTTGACTATAAAAGATTATCAAAATCTCCATCTAAGTTTGATATTGTAAAGATGAATTGATTTTCAAAACAATATATGAAAACACAAAGTAATGATTTTATTGTTAATAAATTAAGATTTAATAATGGTGTAAGTGATGAATGAAAAAAAATATTTGTTGAAACATACAAACAAAATTGTTCAACAATTCAGGAAATTCAAAATAATCTTGAAATTTTTAATCAAGATCTTCCAAATTACATTAATGATGGAAGTTATGTGGTTAATGAATTTATTAAACAGCTTTCAAATGTTGAATTCACTATTGAAAACATTCAAAATGCCATAAACAAAACAAAAGAACTTTCGAAGGAAAATGGAAAAAACCTATTTATGCCTATTAGAATAGCTGCAACAAACATGGAACACGGACCAGAATTAGCTAAATGCATTTATTTATTTGGAAAAGAAAAAATATACAAAAGGTTAGGTATTAAATAATGAATGTCAAATTCAAAAGTACTAAAAAAGAAAATTTTGAGGAAAAAGAAACTGTTGTAGTTGATACTGTTGCTAAATTAATTTCTAAAAATGAAAATGAAGAAAATATTTCAATTGAATTTGATGAAGAAAGAGAAAATAAAATAATTAAAAATAAATTTATTTTCAATGATTCATCTTTAAAGATAGAGTCAAAAGAAATTAATTTAGAATGCAAGAAAAATGAAATCACAAAAAATATCATTGAATTTCCAGAAGTTAAAATAACAGTATCAATTTATTCTAAATTAATGGAAGCAAAAATTGAAAATAACTATTTTTATTTTAAATATTTAATTTCAGCTAATGAAAAATTTGATCATTTTACAGAAATAAAAATTGAACTAGAAATTAGAGATAATTAATGACGATAAAACCTAATTTTATGTCAAATATTTTTAAAGAACACAATGATTTTTTTAGAAATCAATGATTTTTTAACAACAACATTTTGCAAGACATTTGTTCTATAATAAGATGCATTTATAATAATTCCGGCATGTAAAAAATATGAAATATAAAGCATAAATAAGATTAAATATAAAAATGACCCAATAGCTCCAAATTTTTCATAATTCAAGAATTTACAGATAGTTGAAAACAATAACAAGAATAAAACAATTGGAATTAAAGAAGTTAAAATCCCTAAATTTAAATATGATCATTTTAGCCTAATAGGTGAAATATATTTAAATAATAATCCTATTCCTATATATCCAAAGATTACTATATATATAAATGAAATAAAATAGAATAAAAATTCATATGTCACATGATTTGTTATATTATTTTTAACTACTTGCATTAATGGCGTTCAAGCTATGGCAACTAATGAAAAATATAGTGATATAAAAACAACAATTAAAATTGATTTTAATCTTTTTACAATGAAATTTTTCTTATCATCATAACCATATAATTCTGAAAATGAATCTCTAAATTTATTTATACCTTTTGATGCAAATCATATTGATGAAGCTATGAATAATACAATAAATACAATATTTGATGATTTTAAATCTAAATTTTTTGTAAACATATTTTGGATACCAGGAATCAACTGAGGTAAAAATTCATTTGATAGAGAAAGATATCACGAGTCATTAAATGCTGCTGTAATAGACATAACAATAATAAAAACAGGAATAACCGATAAAAATAATTATAATGCTTCAGATGATGGAATAAATTTAAAAGTACTTGATGAAAGTTTTTCATAGGTATTATTAACTGTTGAATTGATTTTTGATTTAGAAAGATTTTTTCGGTTAAAAGAAAAGAATAATGAAAATCTAATAATAGATTTTATTATTTTTGAAACAACTGTATTTTCTTTATAGTGTTTTATTTCATATTTTTCCGTTCAAGAAACTTTTGTTTTTTGAAATTCACTTTTCTTGTTAGGAACAGCATTTCAACCCGAATCAATCTTATTCCTTTTCATTAAATTATTCTCCTAACGATTTCTTAATAAGTTCAATTACAACTTTTGGATTTGCTTGTCCTTTTGAAATTTTCATAATTTCGCCAGCTACAAACTTTATTGTCGCATCTTCTTTTTCTCTATAATCATTTAATAAATTAGGATTTTGTTTTTTAATTATATCAATCCATGATCTAATTGTTTTTTCATCAGATATCAATTTGAATCCATTATCCTCAATTAATTTTTCTAATGATCCTTTAAAATCAACAAGTAAAGGAATAATGGATTTTAATTGTTTTCCAGATATATCACCTGAATCTAATAATCATAAACATTTTTCAATATTAGAAGTTTTAATATTTAATTCATTTAAACTTTTATTTAGTTTTTTTTCTAAAGGAAGAATTTCTGAAAAGAAAATTTTTACAACTTGATTGATATCATCAAATTTAATACTATCAATAAATTTAGAATACTCTAAATTAGAAACAATTTGTTCTACAAAATTTTCAGGAATATTTAAATCTAAATAACGTTTTCTCATTTCATTTGGCAATTCGCCAATTTTTATAGAATCAATTCATTTTTTATCTAATTCAATTATCGGAATATTTGGATCTGGAAAATATTTATAATCAATAGCATTTGTTTTTGTTCTTAATGAGATTGTTTGTTGTGATACTTCATCGAATCTTTTTGTTTCTTGTAAGATTTCTTGTCCTGAAATAATTTTTTGAATTTGTAATTCTGTTTCATATTCAATAGCTGTTTTAATATTATTTAAGGAATTTAAATTTTTGATTTCAACTTTTGTTCCAAAATCTTTTGTACCCAACATTCTTAATGATAAATTAATATCTGCTCTTAATGACCCTTCAGCCATAATTGCATTAGAAATACCTAAAAAAGTTGCAATTTCTCTAATAGAATCAACATATTTAACAGCTTCTTCTTTTGATCTTATATCAGGATGAGAAACAATTTCTATTAAAGGAACACCAGCTCGATTATAATCAATAAATGTATTCTTAGATTCGTGTGTTTGTTTTGCTGTGTCTTCTTCTAAATGAATTCTCTCCACTCTAATATTTTTTTCAACACCATTTACATTTATTTTAATAATCCCATCTTTACCAATTGGTCTAAATTGCTGAGTTATTTGATATCCCTTAGGTAAATCTGTATAAAAATAGTTTTTACGATCAAAATGTAATTCATTATCTATTTTCATTTCTAATGCTTTTGCTAATTTAATAGCTTTAATAACAGCTTCTTTATTGACGGTTGGAAGTGTTCCTGGATAACCTAAATCAATAGGAGAAATTAATGTATTTGGCTCATGATTAAAATCATTTGCCATAGCACTAAACATCTTTGTTTTTGTATTCAATTCTAAATGAATCTCTATACCTATAATAACCTCAAAATTTCTAATCATTATTTTCTCCTATTTTTTTCTCTATATATAAAGCATAAGAAAGTAATTTTTCATCAGAATAAATTTTAGAATCTATAGAAATATTAAATGGCATTTTATTAAATTCACCTAATTTCATATTTATAGATGGATTTCCTACCAAATTAGAAGCAGTTAAAATATATGACATAAATCCATATTTATTTGTTTTTTCATCATCTTTTTTAGGGGCAATTCTTGGTGAAGAAGGATAAATTAAAATATCAAATTCATCATAGATTTTATTAAATCAATTTGAAATTAATCTACGAACTTTTTGAGCTCTAATAAAATATTCTTCTTGATTTTGTTGTTCTAAATAAAATGAACCTAATGCTAAACGTCTCTGAACCATTAAACCAAAACCATAGCTTCTTGTATTTTTAAAAGTTTCTTCTCAATTTTTTCCTTCAATTCTTTGACCAAATCCTACACCTGTCAAATTAGATAAATTAGATGATGCTTCTGAAAATGAAATAATTTCATAAACTATTTTAATTGCATCTAATAACTGTTTATCAGGTTTAATCTCCACAACTTCTATATTTTCATTTCTCAATGTTTTAATTAGTTCTTTATATGAATCTTCGACATAATCTTCAATTAAATCAAAACAATTCAAATAAGCAACTTTCTTAGGTTTTTTAATTTTTACATTATCTATTTTCACATCTGTTGATGTTAAATCTAATTTATCTTTACCAAAAAGAACTTGTGACAAAATAATAGAATCATTTACATTATGAGTAAATCAAGAAACAGTATCTAATGAGGAAGAATAAGCAAACAAACCATATCTTGAAACAGCTCCATATGATGGTTTAAAACCTACAGCACCAATATTTGATGCTGGTAATCTTACAGAGTCTCCTGTATCTGAACCAATAGCAAATCCAATATTTTTTGTAAATGTTGCTGCTGCTCCTGACGATGAACCACCTACATAATAATCCTTATTCAATGGATTCATTATCAATCCATAATTAGAATATTCACCAGTTCCACCTAATCCAAATTCATCTAAATTAGTTGTTGCAACTAATGTTGCTCCTGATTTAAATAATTTATCAACAATAGTTGCATTATATCATGGATTAAAACCTTCTAATAAATATGAAGAACCATCAGTTGTATCAAATTTTTTAGCATAGTTATTTTTTAATGTAAAAGTAACATTTGAAAGTGTTCCTTTATTATTTGGGTTCTGATTACCAAAAACAGTAGCAACTGCATTATTACTATTATTTTTTAATTCTTTAATAGCTTGATTAAAATTACCTTTATTTAAAAACATTATTTCAATATCCTTTTCATAATAATAAAATTATTATCTTTTTCTTTTGCATTATTAAGGGCTACTTGTTTTTCTAATTTAATTGATTCATCAACAATATCTTCTCTCAAAAAATTGATGTTTTTTGAAATTCTTGTTAGCGGTTCAACCCCTTCAATATCGATCAATTTCAATTTTTCAAGTCCCTCATTTATTTCGTTATATTCCACTTTTAAATATTCCAATGTTTTTTTATCTGGACTTATGTAAATCTTATTTGCTAATTTAATAAAATCTTCTTCTGATAATTTTGACATATTTACTCCTTTATTAATTTAATTTTCCTTTATTATTTTTATCTGTATCATCTATATTCAAAAGTGTTTTAGTATTAATATCTATTGATGTTGTTCCTGTTTTTGAAGAAATTCTTTCCAATTTATTTTTATATTTAGCTTTTAATTTCTCTTTCTCAAGTTGTTCATCTAATAAATATTTCAACTCATCAACAGAAAGCTCAGATGTATCAAAATTTAATTCATTAATTTCTACAGCAATTTTACCTTTTAATATTGCAAGATTTCTATTTAATTCATTAATTCTTTTTGCCTGAACACTTTGATCATTTATTAATTTCAAAATGAAAATAGTTAATAAAAACACAAATAATAAAATTAACAATATTACTCAGGAATTCTTTTCAATACCAAAAGCATGATATCCAATTCAATCTAAAAAATTATATTTACTATAAGGAAAATTACTATGATAAATAGCAACCAAACCTATTATTAATAAATATAATGAAAGAGCTAAAAAAATTATGTTCAATGACAATCAAGATACTGTAATACCTGAAGATAATTTTTTCTTTCCAAATGATATTCCAAATCAAACACAAGAAAGAACGGCACATACTAAAAAAAGAATAGGAAAACCAATATATGTTCATTTATTAACATCTAAATTTGTATTTGAAGCTTTTTCAAGATTAGATGAAAGACATTCTAAAATAGTCATTCCCCCCC
>CASFBV010000040.1 GCA_949293065.1 uncultured Mycoplasma sp. | reverse complement strand
TTTTCTTCATTCAAAAAAAATCTTTATCATCTAATTGTTTTTGCAAATAATTTTGAAAAAATTGAAAATGTTTTATTTATGAAATCAACTGATATATATAAAAAAACAATTGAATACATTGAAAATGTAAAAAATAATTTAAAATCAAATTTAGATAATTTAAATATTAATGACTTTTTAAACAATATAAATCAAAGCTTGGCAACAGCAAAAGAGGAATTCTTAAAATTGAATATTAATGAAACAATAGAAAATATAAACAATTATTATGATTCTTTAATCGCTTTAACTCAATCCATTACAAATGAATTAAATGCTTTTAATTTATTTAGCCAATATGGAGTAAATGATATTCAAGAGTTATTTGAAAGTGCAACAATTAGATATTTTGAAATTAAAAATTCTTGTGAACAAATGTTACAAGTAGATAAAATGTTTTATTGAAACTTACAACCTAATATTGAAGAATTAGGGATGTTAATTAAAGAAATAAAATTAATTCAAGATCAATTTATAAATGATTTTGAATCAAAAGAAATTCCGATCTCAACAAAACAATTTAAATTTAAAAAAATACTATCTTTATATCTATCATTTTTTGAAAATGCTGAAAATTGTGAAAAAACAATCAATGTATTTTATAGTGAAGGAGCAAGTCAAGGACTGAAATACAATAGATTAAAAAAAATTTATATTGATGGATTGTCAGATCTAAAAAAATTCAATATAAAACTATCAATTGAGGATAATGAATTAATTAATAAAATTGAAAATAAAAAAAGTTTTATTGAAAATAATGTTATAAATTCAGAAGACAATAATTACAGTGAAAAAGATTTAAAAATGTATATTGATGATTTGTTTATTCTTATTGAAGAGTTCATTTTGAAGGTATTTAAAAAAGTTTTATTTGTTAAAATATTTTCTATCATAAATATAGAATATTCTTATAAAAGAATTAATAACAATCAATTTGATAAAAAAATGAATGACTGTGAAGAGTTAATTTTAGATGGAGAATATGAACAAGGTTTAAAATTAATTATTGAAAATATTAAAGGAATAAAAAACTAGACATGTTTGAAAAAATTTTAATTAGATTTGGTGAACTTTCTTTAAAAGGAAAAAATAAAATGAATTTTGTAAATAAATTAGCAAGCAACATTTGCAAGATTTGTAGAATAAATCAAAAAGAAATTGATATTCAAATCGATAGAATTTTTATTCCTTATAGTTTAGAAAATTTAGAAAATTTAAATTACGTTTTTGGTATTTCATCATTTTCTCCAGTTATCAAAATAAAAACAAACTTAGAAGAAATAGCAAAAATTTTATTAAATTTAGACCTAACAAAATATCAAACATTTAAAATGAATAGTCGAAGAAAATGAAAAGATTTTGAAATGAATTCTATGGAGCTTAATCATTATTTTGGAACTTTAATTCTAAAAAATAAAAATAATTTAAGTGTTAAAGTAAAAGATCCAGATATTGAAATAAATGTTGAGATTCATAAAGATTTCTCATACATTTTTTGAGAAAAAATAGAAGGACTTGGAGGTCTTCCTGTTGGTGTAAGTGGAAAATCATTGCATTTATTATCAGGTGGTATTGATTCTCCAGTAGCAGCTTTGGAAATGATGAAAAGAGGGGCTAAAGTAGAATTTCTTTCATTTATTTCTCCTCCTCATACCGATGAAATGACAATAACTAAACTCAAAAAAATTGTTGAACTATTGACAAAATATCAAATAAGTTCAAATTTATATTTATTTAATTACACTGATCTAATGAATTACATTGGTTTAACTTCAAATCAATCATATAAGATTGTTTTAATGAGAAGAAGTTTTTATAGAATTGCAACTTGTCTTGCTAATGATTTAAAGTGTTTAGGAATTTCTAATGGTGAAAATTTAGGTCAAGTTGCTTCTCAAACAATGGAAGCAATGAATGTAATTCATAACCAAACAAATCTTCCTGTTTTTCAACCTTTATTAACCAATGATAAATTAGAAACTATTAAAAAAAGTGAAAAATTTAAACTAATGGAAATATCGATAATAAAAGCTTGTGAAACTTGCGAATTATTTGCTCCAAATCATCCTGCCACAAAACCTAGTATTGACACTGCAATTAAATTAGAAGATGAATTAGATATGTTAAAAAAATTAGAAAATGAAGGAATTAAAACAAAAATTGAAAAATTGAAATTTCATATTGAATAAAATTGAACTATTTTTTGTTATCTAAATTCAAATCATGTTCAAGATGAATAATTTTATCATATTTAATTTGAGACAATGCAACATGATGTTTCATATGTCTAATTTTTCTTTCTAATTTATTTTCTAAAGCTTTGTCAATTAACATTTGATAATGAGCATGTGGATTGTTATAGTAAGTATTTAGTAATTGAATTCCTTCTTTTAGTTTGCCAACATTATATTGACAAATATAATTTTGAATTTGAATTTTTTTATTTAATGTTGATATTTTTTGTTCTTTTTCATCTTGTAATTTTGTTTTTAAACTATTGGCATATTTAATATGTTCAACTAATGTTTGCTCTGCTTTATATTTATCTCATTCTGTTTTGAATACTTTTGATTTAAAATGTTGTATTTCAGATTGAAGTTTGTTTAATTTTTTATCTGCTTGGACATTCAATTTATTTTGTTTTTCATTATTAATTGGTGTAGTTGATATTTTTTCTAATTTTGTATTTATTTTCATTACTTTTTTATCTAATAATTTTTTTTCTTTTTCTATTTTTTTATTAATATGTTCTACATCTTTTTGCAATTTAGCATTTTGTTTTTCCACATCTAATTTTGCAACTTTAGCATTGTATTTTTCAATTGCTTTTTCTTCTTTTCTGAAATCATTTTTACAAAAAATAATTTTATTTACAATAAATTTAATTTGAGCTGAGTATTTAAATACAATTCTTGAGTATTTTGTAGGTGAATATTCGATCAATCCTTTAATACCTTTGTTTAAAATCATTGCTGCACAAAGAGAAACAGTTATTGTTCCAACAACCATAGCAACTAAGGCAAAAATTTCTAGTGCTTGAATATTTCCGTATATTTGATGTCCAAACATTGTGTGTTTATTTGTTTTATCCAAGTTACCTGTGATTGTTCCTGAAATTGAATTAACAATTGCAAATCCAATAGCAGTAAACATACCTAAAATACTCATATGTGCATTTGATTGTCCGGCTCCATATAATCTACCTGAAATATATGAAGGTGTTGAAGTAAATAGATAAACTGATAATCCAGCTAAAACAAAATATACAAATACAAGAGCAGGTGTTTTGACTGAAAACATTAAACATAAAATTGCGGCACATTGTCCAATTCCAGCAATAGCAATTGATCTGTGTGGTCCAATTTTATCATTTAGAACTCCACCCATAAAGTTACCAACTAAACATGAGACTCCAAAAATTGTTCCACCTGTTGCCATGACAGATGTATATCCACCGCCTCATCCTGGATTAGCATGACTTGTTGAAAATTGAATAATAGTTCCATTCATTGACCCATGAACTACAGCCATTTGTAAAATTAAATATCCAACTCCCAAGATTCAATAAACCGGATATTTTCTTGTGACAATTGGTGATGCTTCTAAGGGTTTTTGATTTGAAATTTTTTGTTCTTCTTCAAC
>CASFBV010000039.1 GCA_949293065.1 uncultured Mycoplasma sp. | reverse complement strand
CTGTTGAAACAACAATGATGTAGGAACAAATTAAAATTTTTATATTTGAACTACTTGCAATTTTATAGTTTTTAAAAATGAAAAAGAAAACTAAATAAATTAAACATAATGTGTTTGATAATTGTGTGAAATAAGTTCATTTTGCAAAAATATAATAATTTTCTAAATTAAAAATATTAGAGCTTTCTTTATTATAAAGAATCATGTTCAAAGAAAAAACAAACAAGCAAGATAATAAAGTTAAATATGCTAATATGTTAATTCATAATCTTTTTTTAGGAATTGATGTTTTATTAAATAGAACCTTAAAAAACATATAGATAGAAAAAATGTAATAAAAATTATTTCTTTGTTTTGATGAATTAAATCACAATTTAAAACTTCCATCATTTTTAAATTTTCAAGCAATCAAGAAACAATTAATAAAAGAGAATAATGATATTGATGAAATTAAAAATACTTTTAATTTAGACCTTTCTAAATAAAAAGATTTTCAAAAAATAATTATTGTTGTAACAAAAAATATAGTTCCGAAGAACATCCCTCACGCTCTAATTGCTTGGTCTTTCCCTGGTAATAAATAATCATCTTTATCTAAATTTATATGAATATTATTTTTAAAAACATTTGAAATGCAAACAATTAATATAATAAAAGAAAAAAGTTGCAAAACACTTACTCAAAACAAAATTATTCTTTTATTATTTTCATATATTGCTTCATTGTCTATATTTGTATTCATGATTAACACTATTTAACAATACTAAATGATTGCTCTTCTTCTTCTTCATTATCGTCATTGTCATATTTAACATCAAAATTTTCATCATCAGGCAAGTCATTATCTTGTTCTTCTTCATAATACTCTTCATTATTTTGAGCTTCATTAATATTAGATAATTCTTCTTTTTCAGCTTCTTGTTGTAATTGATTTGAATTTAAAAGCATTTGATTATTTGATGATTGATTTTGATTATCTGTTAATTTCATATTATCTTGATTATTGTTTATTAATAGCATTTC
Organism: uncultured Mycoplasma sp.; assembly: GCA_949293065.1. Taxonomy (GTDB): domain Bacteria; phylum Bacillota_I; class Bacilli_A; order Mycoplasmatales; family Metamycoplasmataceae; genus UBA710. The sequence continues at coordinate 1,456 of CASFBV010000039.1, read as the reverse complement.
TCCACTTGAATTTTTATTTGAATCATTTGAATATTCAACAGTTGTAAATTGCAATCCTTCATCTTCTTCATCATCTTTAACTTTTGCTTTTTTAATCAATAAAATTATCATAAAAATTAATAGAATTGTTCCACCACCAATACACAATGAAATACCTAAAATTCTTTCAATAGTTCAAAAATCATCATTAAATGAAATTCCAGTATTAATCAATTGAAAAGTTGAAGAAACAGGAACAGCTTCAACTAATGCCATTTCTTTATCATATGTTGAAAAACCAATATATACTAAATTACTAATATCTATTTCATTATTTGAATATATTGGTAAACCACTAATTTTAATTGAACTTAAAAATTCTTGCAATGAATTTTTAAGTTCATCACTTGATGAAACAACTCCATTATGAATATTGAAAAAGAAAAGTCAATTTGATTTAACTAGATTTTCTAAAAAACTAATTTGTAAATTAGGTTCTAAATCATAAAAATTTTCTGGAAATTGAACATTTAAGTCTTGGCAATTTATTTTTACAACCGTATCACTTGTGGTTCAAGTTGAAACACTATAATTATTTCAAACCAAATCATTTGATGTATATTGCTTAAACCCTGTAAATTGAATAATTTGATTTTGAACAAAATTATTTTTTATTGTAGGAACAATATTATTACCTTTAGAATCTGTTAAATTATTCAATGTTCATTTAATAGCTCAACAAACACTACCATTAATTCCGACAGATTGGTGAATAATTTGAAATACAGAATTTTTTTCAACTGTGTCTTTGTACATTGGATTAAAGCTTGATAAATCTATTGAATTTCACAATAAATTCCAAATTAAAAAACGATTATTTTCTGATGTGCTACTTATTGAGTCACTATATGAAAAAGTTAAATTATTTCCTATTCCCTCAAAAATTTTTGTATTTCAATCATTATTATATTCATTTGACACATTTCCATACAATGAACTATTTGCAGAATCATTTAAATCAATAATATTTTTGAATCCTACATTAATATCCGGAACCGTTGCTTCTTCTTTTGAACATGAAGAAACTACAATAGGAGCAATAGATATTACTGCAAATGATCCTATTGATAACAATTTAAATCCACTTTTTTTACTCATAATCACATAAAAAAAATAATAACATTTTATTATATCAAAAATATATTATACAAGAAATACTAACCTTAATTACCATTTTTTGATTAATAAATTTTGCAATTTATCACAAATTAAGTATTTGATGAGTTTCATTACTCTCAATTAATTTGAAGTATTTCTCTAATGGATCCATTAAATAATTAGTCATATTTTTACATTTTAGACTTAATTTTTTACATCCAATGATAAATCAGATAAACGATTCATTAAATTAAAGATTAAATTAATTTTTTCAAGTTCTTTTTCACTAATGTTTGTAAATTGCATATAATGTAATTGT
>CASFBV010000038.1 GCA_949293065.1 uncultured Mycoplasma sp. | reverse complement strand
CTAAGAATTTTTTAATTGTTGGAATATCAACAACAAATTCTTTTCCTATTCTTTCCTCTACAATCCCTAAAGCAATTTTTCTTGCAATTTTATCTAATACTCTTTGAAGGTTTCTAACCCCTGCTTCCATTGTGTAATGTTTAATAATAAATTCAAGTTCTTTGTCAGTAATTTTAAATTGTTTTTTATCCAAACCATTTTGTTTAATTACTTTTGCAACTAAATATTTTTTAGCAATATTAATTTTTTCAAATAATGTATATGAAGATAATTCAATTAATTCAACCCTATCTAACAAAGGTGCAGGAATATCTTCATAATAATTTGCTGTTGCAATGAAAAGAACTTTTGATAAATCATATTCTATTTCTAAGAAGTGATCTTGAAAGTTTGTATTTTGTTCTGGATCTAAAACTTCAAGTAAAGCTGATGAAGGATCTCCTTTTGTTCCTGAAACACCCATTTTATCAATTTCATCTAACAAAATAATTGGATTAGAAACACCAGCTTTTTTGATTGCATTAATAATTTTGCCTGGCATTGCTCCAACATAAGTTTTTCTGTGACCACGAATTTCTGCTTCGTCATTTACTCCACCAAGAGAAATTTTTACAAACTTTCTTCCTAATGCTTCTGCTAATGATTTAGCAATAGAAGTTTTACCAACCCCTGGAGGACCTAATAAAGTAATAATTGGAGATGCATTCTCTTGAACTTTATTCATTCCCTCTTCTTTAACAAAAAGATTTTCATTAATTTCTGTGTTAGGAGAATCTGTTATTCTAATTTTTTTATATTTATCAGGATGTTTTCTTTGATTATTAATCATTACTGCAACAAATTCAATAATTCTTTCCTTAACATCTTTAAGCCCGTAATGTTGTTCATCTAAAATTTTTTTGACTTTAGCAATGTCAATTTCTTCTATTGATGTTTTTCTTCAAGGAAGCTGCATTAATAAATCAATATAATTTCTTGTTATATTTGCATCTGGTGAAGAAGACATCATTGATTTCAATTTATTTCTTTCTTTTTTAATTGCAAGTTTAACTTCTTCTGGATAAATCTTTTTAAGATCCTTATCTTCATAAATTTTATCTATTTTGTCATCCTCTGCAGTGTCTTCACCTAAAAGATTTCTTGTTACTTTCAATCTTTCTCTTAATAAGAATTCTTTGTTTTGTTTGTCTAATGATTTTTTAAGTTCATTTTCAATTTCATTATCAATTGATTTATTTGTTTGGAAACCTGATGATAATTCATCAATAATTGTTCATAAAACATCAAGTTTTCCTAACATTGTTTTTTGATTAAAGTAAATGTAAATAAATTTAATTGGAATAGTAAAACATGAGATAACTTGGTTCATATTTTCTAATTTAACAATATCATCTTCACTAAAAAATGGAATAGCTGATTTAACAAACATTTTTTTGAATTGATCATTTGTTCCTACAAAGTCGTTATAAAGAGTTTTGTGTAATTGTTTTAATTTATCTACATTTTTATCATTCAATTTAAATTTAGTTACAGGTTTTGCATCTTCAAAATGCCCAATATATGCTTCTTCATTATTTGAATCGAAATCAACCAATTCAACTTTTTTAATCCCTTGAACTGTAACTCTTTGATTTACACCAATCTCTTGAACTTTAATAATTTTTGCTAAAACTCCATATTTTTGAATATCAGTTGTTGATTTTACATCTTTCTTTTCAGCATCTTTTTGAGGAATTAAAACAATGAAAGAACCAAATGATTTTGTAGATAAATTAATTGAATTTTTTGATTTCAATCTGCCTATTTCTATAAAATCAGTTATTCCTTCTAATACAATTACATCCCTTGTAGGAATGAAAGGATAAATATTTTTGCTATTTAATTCAAAATTGTTATTTGAATCTTTAGCTCCTTTATTTGTTTTTTTTGTTTCTTTTGAATCCATATTACCTCCAATAAATTCAATGAATTTATTAATTTATTATAACATAATTTTTAAATATTAGCAATTTTTATATTAGAGTGCTAAACACTAAGATTCATTAATTTTTTCTTTAATTTGTTTTAATGCATCTTTAACAGTTTCATTTATTTTCATTTGGTAATCAATTTTTTCAATTGAAGCCATAACAGTTGAATGGTCTTTACCTTTAAACATTTTTCCTATTTCTTTATATGTCAAATTTGTTAGATTTCTAATCATTCACATTGAAATTTGTCTTGCTAAAACAATTTCTCTTCTTCTTGATTTTCCAACAATTTCATTTTTTTGAATTTTGTAATATTTAGCAACTATTTCTAATATTTTTTCAGGAGTCACATTTTTATTGTCTCTTGTTATAGTTGAAAACATTTGTGAAACAACATTGTATGTATATTTAATATTTTGAACATTTTTTTGTTTATTTCATTCAATTTTATTAATAGCACCTTCTAAGGTTCTAATTGAAGATGAGTGATTTCTAATTATAAATTTAATTGCTTCAGTTTCTCAATCCTTTGGGTCTAATTCTAATTTAATTAATTTTGCTTCAAAAACTTTCATTAAGTCATTCAATGATGGTTGACGAATTTCTTGAGTAATACCTCCTTGAAATCTTGTAATAAATCTTTCTTCAAATCCTCCTAATAATTCTGGATTTTTATCTGATGCAATAATAATTTGTTTTTTATTTTCAATATTTGAATTAATAATATTAAATAAAACATTTAGTGTAGCAGCTTTTGAACCATATTGTTGAATATCATCAAAAAGTAGAAAATTAAAATTCTTATAAAATTCAACAATTTCAGCTAATTTTTCTTGATCAGAATT
>CASFBV010000037.1 GCA_949293065.1 uncultured Mycoplasma sp. | reverse complement strand
CCATCAAAATTTCAATGATGCTTTTGAAATTCTCATGTTTTAGAAGTTTTAGGATTTTCAATTACTCAAACCCTTGGTTTAAAATGTTGGATAATTTCAATTGTTCCACCAATTGTGGATTCTCCTATTAGTCTAGTTCTTTCCTTATTTATGAAATATCTTCTTTTAACTGGATGGCAAGTTTTATTATATTGTTCATAATATTTTGAATTCATGACAACTCAATTTCCTTTTGAGTCAATACTTCTAGTCATTTTACCTGCACAATCAGCGCCAGATCAACTTTCGCATGGTGGAGAAGCTAAAATTACATCAGGTTTAGGTAACTTATTTAATTCTTTAATTAAATTAAAATTGTTTAGAGATAAATCAATTCTATGATAAAAATATTTGTTACTTTTAGGAAAATGAACATCATTTATTCCTATCGAATGAACTTGCAAGTTTTTGTCTTTAAAAAATTTTGAAATAGCTTTCTTATAGGAAGATTGAGCATCATCATAAAGAGCTCAAATTATTGTGGGTTTACTCTCTCTCTCTCTCTCTCTCAATACTATTTAATGATACTTTTTTAGACATAATTAAAAATTTTAACCTGTTTACAAAAAAAAGTAAAATTAAGAATATGAAAAAAATCAGCAAATTGCTTTAATTGTTTCATTATGTATAGGTATTTCACTATTATGAATTGGAGTGCCAGTTGCAACGCTGGCAATTATTATTACATCTTTGAATGGTGGAGGATCTAGTAATTCAGATAATAAATTGCCTAATCCATCTACAGCCATTTTATCTTTTGATGAAGTTCAAAAAAATTTTAATGAAGATGGACAATGATTTAATAAAACTTATTTAACATCAGAAGATTTGAGTAATTATCACTCAATGAATATTGATGCATTTGATAATTTGGAAAATCATTTAGAATATGTTGAATTACCTTCAAATTTAATTTTAAATAATAATCAAAATCCACTTTTATAACCAAACGTAGACATAATTAAAGTAAAAGTGATTTCAGGACAAAATAAAAATTTTAAAATTACTAATAACATTCTTTTCTATGAAGATTTAAGATATACAGCTTTAACTATTTCGGATAGAAAAAATAATGTAGAAGCAATTTTTCTTCAATATTTAGAAAAAGGAATTTTTAATTCATACAATATTATTCATCATTTTTATCAAGAAAACATTTTTCAAAACATTTCACAAATTAGTTTTGTAGAGGGAGAAATGAATATTCAATCTATTGGAGATTATGCTTTCTATAATTGTCAAAAATTACAAGAAAATTTATCATTAAATATTCAAGCTTTTGAAATAACAGATGTTTACTTTGGAATTAGTGCATTTGAGAATACAAACATTAAATCTTTTACGTTATTACAAAAAGAATACAATTTAATATCTGATTTCGTTATTTCTAATAAATGTTTTTATAATTGTAACAATTTAACATCTTTTAATATTTTTACAATTGGTATTTTTAATTTATTATCTATTAATTCTGAAGCATTATCAAATTGTCCTTCATTACAAAATATAATATTGTGAAATATGGGTGATTTAGCAACAATTGCAATTGATGACAATGCAATGCAATTGCAGAATTCAAATTCTTTAATTGATAGAAATATCTCGTTATTAAGTATGGTTATATTATTAGAAGATCAAATTTTTTCTGGAGATTACCAAAATTTCAATTTATTTTTATGTGATTTAGCAACAACATGTAATAGTAATCAAACTTTTGCGAACATAAATGTGAATATAGATAATTTCAATTTATGAGAAATGTCACTATCAGACACACTTTTAAGTCCGGCAGGACTATCACAAGAACAATATGATAAAAGACATTTTATAGATATTAACGATGTAATAAATAAAAGTTGATTATAGAATTCCATATAATTTAATTAACTATGAAAACAAAAAATACCAAAATGGAATTTACAAAAAAAATTAATGAAGTGGATTTTATTGCTTCATTAATTTTAAATATGGCCAAAACTGAAAATTTACAATTTATATATTTAAAAGGTGAAATAGGGTCTGGAAAAACTACATTAGTAAAAGAAATTGCAAAACAATTAGGTGAAGAAGAAAACGTGATTTCCCCAACATTTAATAAAATGTTTGTTTATAACAATTTAGTTCATATTGATGCATATAATTTAAAAAACCAAGTTTTAGATTCTTATGAAGATTACTTTGAAGATAAAGTAGTTATAATTGAATGACCAGAAGAATTAAGAGAAATTCCTGAATCAAGCTATCAGGTTGAAATTCAATTTGTTGATGAAACAACAAGAAAATACATAATTACATGAAAGGAAAAATAATGAAATTGTTTATTGATTCATCTCAAAAAAAATTTGCTGCATGTTTGCTAAACAATGATTTTTCTATTAACTATCACGTACTTGTTGAAACAAAATTTAAAGTAGAGGAGATTATTAATTTTTTTAATAATATTCCAAATGTAAAATTGATAGATGAAATTTATATTAATATAGGTCCAGGATCTTTTGTTGGATCAAGAGCATCATTATTATATGTAAGAACTATGGCACAAGTCAATTCAAATATTAAAATTTTTCAAACCAATACTTTTAATATTTTGAAATATCAAAATAAAAAGCCAATTTTTAAGAGTGAAAAATTTTATATTAATGCAACTAAAAATAAATCTTATTTGTTGAAAAAAAATAAAGTTGAAATTGTTAAAAAAAACAATCATGAAATAGAAATAGAATATGAAAAATTATTCAAAGAATTTGAGAATTGCATTTCTATATTTAAAGAAATTAATTTAATTGATTTAAAACCATATTATGCTTCTGATCCGCAAATAGGAGGTACATCATAATGATAGTTTTAGGTATTGAATCTTCCCATGATGATACATCGCTTTCTATAATTGAAAATAACAATGTTTTAATTTTTTTAAAAATTTCTCAAATCGAAATTCATAAAAAATATGGTGGAACAGTTCCAGAAATTGCATCTAGGGAACATTATCAAAATTTTTATGTTCTGTTAGAAGAATTGAAAAAGCAATTTGATTTAACAAAAATTGATTATATAGCATATACTGAAAAACCAGGATTAATCGGAGCATTGCAAATGGGCAAATTATTTGCAAATGCTTTGAGTAGATCGTTAAATAAACCCTTAATTCCAGTAGATCATTTGGAAGGACACATTTTTTCTGTTTTATTAGATAGTGAAAATAAAATTTCATATCCTTCTATTGCGTTGGTTGTATCTGGAGGTCATACTAATTTATATTTATTAAAAAACAATAAAGAAAAAACATTAATAGGACAAACTGTTGATGATGCGGCTGGAGAGGTGTTTGATAAAGTGGCAAGAGTTCTTTATAATGAATTTCCTGGCGGCCCAAAAATAGATCAAGTTTTTTGTATTAATAAAAATAAAGATTTATTGTCATTTAAATTAAATGATCCTAAATTAGAAAATAAATATGATTTTTCTTTTAGTGGATATAAAACACAAATTATGAACAAATCTAAGGACATGAATTTAGACAAAGATTTACTAGCAACTAGTTTTGAAAAACATGTAATTGATTTTATTATTTCAAAAATAAAATTAGCAATTCAAGAATTTCAACCTAAATCAATTATTTTATCTGGCGGAGTTAGTGCGAACCAATATTTAAGAGAACAATTTTTGAAATTACATAAAAATGCATTGATACCAAATATGAAGTATTCAACTGATAATGGAGCAATGATTGCAATTTCTGCTATTAATAAAATTAAGTAGTGATAGAGTTATTATTTTATAATTTTATGTAATAAAAAAAGGAGAAT
>CASFBV010000036.1 GCA_949293065.1 uncultured Mycoplasma sp. | reverse complement strand
CATAAACAAATGTTGGTTGAATTAAAGTTTCTTCTACATAGTGTTCAAATAAAATGTTGATTAAATGCCCTTCATCATGAAAAGCTTCTACTTTTTCATGGATTTTTTCTACTTCTTTTTTAAGCTGTTCAAATGTTGCTTTTTTAACATCAAATCCTACATGCGAAGAAACTTCATCACACATATTAATTCTTTTGAATTTTTTGGTTAAATTTACCTTAACACCATTTCATTCAACTTCTTCTTTATTAATTTGTTTTGACAAATAATGAAATAGTTCTTCTGTATAATCCATCATATCTTCTAAATCAGCATTAGCTTCATAAAATTCAATTGAAGTAAATTCTGGATTGTGTGTTGTATCTATTCCTTCATTTCTAAAAATTCTTCCAATTTCATAAACTTTTTCAAAACCACCAACAATTAATTTTTTAAGTGGTAATTCAGTTGCAATTCTTAAATAAAATTCACTATCTAAGGCATTGTGGTGTGTTTTAAAAGGTCTTGCTGCTGCTCCACCTAAAATTGGATGAAGAATAGGAGTATCAACTTCTAAATATCCTTTTGAATCAAAAAATCTTCTTACTTCTGAAATTATTTTTGTTCTTAACTTAAATGTTTCTCTTACATCTTTATTAACAATTAAATCAACATATCTATGTCTATATCTATCTTCAACATCAACAAGACCATGATATTTTTCTGGAAGAACTTTTAGTGATTTTGTCATCAACTTAACTTCTTGTGCTTTAATTGCAATTTCACCAGTCATTGTTTTCATTACAGTTCCCTTAACTCAAACAATGTCACCTATATCTAATTTTGAAACAAAATCAAAAAGATCTTGATTCATTTTATTATTTACATAAATTTGACAATTTGATTCATCTAATCTAATTTGAGTAAATGGACCTCTTTTACTTAAGATTCTTCCGTATGTTGAAACAACTTCATGTTTTTGTTCTAATTCTTCTTTTGTAAAATCTTTGAAATTTTCTAAAATATCAACAATTTTATGACTTATTTTTTGTTTTTTTAAAAATGATTTGATTCCTTGATTTGTATTATCTTCGACTTTTTTTCTTCTAATTAATTCTTGTTCATTAAATTCTCTCATAATCTTATCCTTAATTTAGTTATTAAATTATATCACAAGGCGTTTACTTGATTCATTTGCTATATATCTCTTCTTGTTCTTTTGTAAATTCAATACCTTTATTTTTATTAAAGTCTATTGTTCTTTTAATTACTTGTGATAATCCTTGGTTTAAGTCTTTTAAAGCTAATTTACGATCATTTTGAATTCCTTCATATTTTCTTCCTTGACATAATTTATCTGCTAAATAAACAATGATGTCTAATTTAGATAAATCAAAATCCAGAGAAGTATGAACTCTAACAGCATGGCATATTTCTTCCTCAACATTAAAAATATGTTTTAAGATAATATATCCAACTTCTTGATGAAGTTTATAATCTTCGATATTTACATTTTGAGGTTCATATTTTTGAATTAATTTTCTCGCTTCATCTTTGTTATCATTTGCAATATGTTTTGCTATATCATGAACAAGCCCTGCGAAACCTGCTATCTTTGCATCATAACCATGTGCCTTAGCAAGTTCAATCGCAAATTCTTTTGCATGAACTGAATGTAGATATCTTTTTTCTTTTAAAATATTTTTTAGAAGTTGATTAAAATAAATTTTATTTTTACCAATAAAATGTAAAACTTTTTGATCTAACATTTCAAAATTACCATTTAAAAAATCTGTTGAAGATTCAGGATATAAATTGTTATTAATTAAAATAGCATCATATTTTTTAATATTAGTTTTATTAATATCTTTATCTCTTTTAAATACAGCAATTTTTGATAATTTTGAGATTTCATCTATATCTTTTCACTTAGATAATTTTGTTAAATTATCTGATCCAATAATTAAAAATAGTTCATCTTCTTTATATTTATTTTTGAAATACTTAATTGTGTCTATTGTGTAACTAATACCTGTACGGTCAATCTCAAATGTAGAAATTTCCATTTTATTTTCAATTACTAATTTGATCATATCTGATCTCATTTTTCCATCAACATATTCCATATCTTTTTTAAATGGATTTTTTTGACAAGGAACAAAAATTAGTTTATCTAGGTTTAAAAAATTAATAGCATCTTTTGCTATTTTAATATGCCCTTTATGAATCGGATTAAATGATCCACCAAAAATACCTATTTTCATATTTTTAATTATAAATTAATGTTAGGCATTAGAGTTTAATTATTTGTATTCTGAAATTGCTTTAAATAAATCATCAAAACTTAAATTCTCATTTAATTCACCTGGTTTAAGAATTGAAACATCTTTATATTCAATAGGACTTAATTTGTTATTTTTATCAACAAGAGCAATTAGCAAAATCATTGTTTCATCAATATCTTTTATGTTTTTATACTCTTCAAATGCTTGGCCAATTGAATTTGTTTTCATTTCATCATAATCATTTTCTTTACTTTTTACTTCAATATAAAATGTTATTTTCCTATTTTTAAATTTAATTATAAAATCAACATATGCCTTTGCATATTGAGCCTTTTCGTTATTTCAATATTCAAAATAAACGGGTGATCCAAACAATGCTGGATTTTTTGTGAAAATTTCAATTTTATCTATTGCTTCATTTTCAATTATTAGTTTTTGTACATGCTTAAAAAATATTTGTTCTGGTTCTGAATCTAAATATTGAATATTTTTCTCTTGTCCTTCATCTTCAAAAATAACATATTGATATCCATAAATTTTGGATATTTTTTCAAAATTAACTTCTTTTTTCTCTGCTTCATAAATAATGAATTCTTTTGGTAAATAGACCTTATTTTTTTCAATCAAGTATTTTCCTCTTTTGGCAAAAAACTCTTTTCTTAAATTATTTATTTTTTCCATTAGCTCCCTGTAAAAGAAAACTTCAAATTGTAAATAAAATAATTCATAATTATTTCTAATAGAATCTCTTATTTTTATAAAGAAATTATTAATATCTGGTTCAATAAATTTAATTCAATTTTTGTATTTTGATTTTTGATTAATAACATATTTCTTCATTTCGATAAGATTAGATAATTTTTCTTGCATTTTAACACTTATTTCATTTGTATCACTAGCTCATTTATCTTCTTTGATGATGATATCTTGATCTGATAAAAATAATTCCTCTTTTAATAAATTTATAAATCCTTTTTCTACATCATTTAAAAATGGATTTAAAGATTTTGAAACAAAATTTAAATAATCATTATTACGATTAACTTTTATTTCTTTATCAATTGCTCTTATTGATCTTATTTCTACTTTTTCAAATTTGTTTCTTAATTTATATTTATGTATTTCACGAGATTTAGGTTGAAATTGTGAATATATCCAATATTGTCTAAATAGTTCATTATTTTTTAAAGTAGGATCAGGATTTCTTTTGATCCTTCCAATTGTTTGTTCATTTAATTTTGTAGAAGAAACTTTTCTAAGTTGAACCAACATACAAGCTCTTGGTATATCTCATCCTGTTGCAGGACCTACTTTAAAAATCACTACATCAATGGAACTATTATTTTTTGAAATAGTATTTAAGTTAATATCTTTTTTATTTTGAGAATCTTTTAGCGATGATTCTTTTCTATTTCCAAAATAAATAATTCATGAAAGATTATTATTATCTAGTATTTTTGTTATTTCATCTATTCTTTTGTCTTGATCACTTATTTCATCTCCATATTGATTTTTAGAATTTACTTGAATTAACATTGCTGGATTAATTTTAAAATTAATCTTTTCAGATTCATCAAAGTATTTCATTTTAATTTCTTTAAATTTATTTATAGCAGTATTTAATACAACATCATCATTATCAATTTCACTTTCCTTAAATCCAATATTCATGTGTTGGTCGTCTTTAAGTAAAAAAGTATTTTCATTTGTATCATTCAATTCTTTTTCACTTATTACAACTTGTTTTGCATTTGAATTAGCATTAGGAGTTGCTGTCATTTTAATAACTAATGAAGCATTTGCTTCAACATATGCTTGCTCGCTTTTTGATGAAGAACCAGATTCTTTTTTCTCTCCACGATGAGCTTCATCTCTAATATAAATAATTTCATGACCAGTTTGTTTCATTTCATTTATAGCATCATGAAATCTTTGGAACATCGTATATATTCTTTTTTCTCCAAATGATTGAGTTCCGAAAATTAAAACATCATGATTCTTTCATTTAATATAGCAATCATCATCACTTTTAATATTTGATGCTGATGGACTTTCTTTATGTTCTACGTTGTATTTAATATCTAAATAATCTTGATATTGTTCTAATTTGTTTTTAAATTGCTTTGGCAATTCAGCATCTGAAATGGTAAAAATTACAAAAACAATTTTTGCCCCTTGTTTTTGCTTCAAAATATCACTAATAACATTAGCAATCATAAAGGTTTTACCACTTCCTGTTGGTGCAATAAATTGAATTTCTTTCTTTTCGCCTCTTGATTGATCAAAATAAAAAGAAGTTATTTTATCAACTGCTCTTTGTTGCACATCAGTTAACTTCATTATTTATCCTCTTTCTCTTTTCTAATGTCGATTAGTAATT
>CASFBV010000035.1 GCA_949293065.1 uncultured Mycoplasma sp. | reverse complement strand
TCTCTTTGTTCTTTGACAAAATCATTCATATTGGACATAAACTCTAAAACTTTTTCTTCAAAATTTAATTTTTTCATATTATCTTTCTTTGTTCCTATAATTGTTAATTTTGTTTTCTTATTAGAAAGTTCAACCTCGTCAAATTCTTCAATTGATTCAAATTGATCAATTTTATCTTTTGCTTGTTTTTTAGAAATTTTACTCACACATTCATTTTAACATAATTATTATCATTGTAATCTTCGAAATTTATCTTTGTTTATCTATTTTTAACAATTCTTTTTGTTTATCTATTTCTGGTTTTATAGCATTAAAAAAATCTAATTCTTGACCTGATCTAGGAATTAAATATTTAATTCTTTTTCCTGATTTCAACACTCTTTCTCTAATTGCTGAATTAGTAATTCTTTCATATAATTCAATATTTTGCATCTTTGATTTGGTAGATTTAAATTTAATAAATCAAATTAATACAACCACTAGATTATAAAGTGGTAATACTCAAATAACAGATGCAACAATAATTGATGTCATAGAACTTAACAGTGTTGATAAAGTAAATACCAAGCAAACAATTAAAGATAATACTATTGAGACAAGTAACACAATGCTTGCTTGTCTCAATAAATATCTATAATATAAAACTGTTTGTATTTTCATTATAAAAATTTTAAAATAAATTCCAATTTAATTGGAATCATATATTGAATTATAAATGTCTTAATTTAAATGTTCCATCATCATTTCTAATGAAAGATCCATCTACTGTTAATAATTTATATGTTTCACCTTTTTTATTAGCAATGATGTCATCAAAATCTTTTGTTGTATCTTTTGCTCATTCTGGTGATAATTCTTTTTCCACTTGTTGAAAAATTTCATCAAATGTAAAATCATCACGTTTTGATTTTTCCATATATGCTTTTATAACTGATAATATTGTTTTCATAATTACATCCTTTCTGGCGCTGATACTCCTAATAATTTTAAACCATTTTTTAATATATTTCCACAAGCAATTGATAAAGATATTAAATCATTCTCTCTTTTAGTTCCTACAATTTTGGAATTTGAATAAAAAGAATTATATTCTTTAGCTAAATCAATTAAGTATTGAGGTAATAAATGAACTTTATGATTATTACTTATTTGTTCGATTAAATCTGGAAATTTGTTCATTAAATTAATTAATTCAAATTCTTCTTTTTCAAATTTCAAATTAGTTAAATCAACATTGTTTTTTACATTAGATTTGTTAATTAATTGACAAATTCTTGCATGAGCATATTGAACAATAAAAACAGGATTGTCATTGGTCTTCATATTAGCCAAATCTAAGTCAAAATCAATTGTTGAATTATTTGAACGATTTACTAAAAAAAATCTTGTTGTATCTTTTCCTACTTGTTCAATCAATTCAGACATTCATAAAGATGTTCCTTTTCTTTTTGACATTTTTACTTCTTGACCATCTTTAATTATTTTTACTAATTGAATAATTATTATTTCTAAAATACTTTTATCAAATCCTTGTAATTCTAAGGCGGTTTCTACTCTCTTTATATAACCTATGTGATCTGCTCCTCAAATTCCAATTAATAATTTGGGTTTTGGATCTCTTGTTGCTTTTATAACATGATAAACAGTATCTGATAAAAAATATGTGCTTGTTCCATCAGCTTTAACTAAAACACGGTCTTTATCATCTCCATAATCTGTTGTTTTCAATCATGTAGCGCCATCTTTTTGATAAATACCTTTTAATGTTTTTAATTGTTTATCGATTAACTTTTGATCGTATAAAGATTTTTCTGAAAATCAAATATCAAATTCTACACCTAATTTCTGTAAATCAACTTTAATTTGATCCAACATAATTTGCGTTGAAATTTGCTTAATTTCTTCTTTGCACTTATCAAATTCTACATTTAAAAATTTGTTTCCAAATTTTTCAATAATTTTGTTTGCTCCTCAAACAATATCTTGCCCACCATATGAATCCTCAGGCAACTTCATATTTATACCTAATTGTTGATGGTATCTTACATAAATAGAAATAGCTAATCGATCAATTTGATTTCCTGCATCATTAATATAATATTCACGGACAACGTTGTATCCTCCATACTCCAAAATATTTGATAAAACATCTCCTAAAATAGCACCACGAGCATGAGCAACATGCAAAAAACCTGTCGGATTAGCTGATACATATTCATTATTAATAGTTATATTATTTTTTGGTTTTTTACCAAATTGAGGTGTAATTAAAATTTTTTTAACAATATCTGAATAATGTTGATTATCTAAATAAAAATTTATGAATCCTGGACCCATAATTCTTATTTCTTTAATATTTAAATTTTTGTAATTAAAATTATCAACAATTATTTTTGCAACTTCAAAAGGTTTCAATGAAAGTTTTTTAGCCGAAATTAAAGCTATATTAGAAGTAAACTCACCAAATTCTATATTGGATGGTTTAGTAACACTAAATTCTTCAATATCTCAATTTTGGTTTTGAAAAATTCTAATTAATTCCTTAGAAATTTTTTGTTCCATTAAAAAATTATTCTCTTTCGTCTTCTACAATGTAAAAAACTTGATCATCAATTCAAACTGTTGAATTAGCTCAAACTTTTGAACCTCTTTTTAAACCTTCTTCATTATCCACAGTAATTTTGTGACTCTTAATAAAATATTTAGCTTGGCCACCTGTATCTATAATATTTAATTTTTTAAGTAATTGACCTAATTTAATATTTTTACCTTTAATTTTTACTTTCATTTTTACCTCCTAAAAATTCATTGGACTTATGATTTGTTTGTTTAAACTATCTTCACTTTCAATTAAAATAGGAGTCCTTGAATTTAATAAATTTATTTTAATTTTATCATTAAATACATTTATTGCTTCTTTTAAATATTTATTATTCAACACTATAGAAATCGGTTCCCCATAATATTCAAATTTATCTTTTTCTAAAATAACTTGAATTCTTCCAATTTCTTCTGCTTGACTTTTAATAACAATTTGATCTGAAGAAATTTCAAAAAACATTTTATTATAAGCGACATCTCCTGAAATTAAACTTGCTTTCATCAGTGCATTATTTAAAACATTTTTATCAATTAGTAAAGATTTATCAAATTTGATTTCAAATAATTGTGAAACCATTTTATATGGAGCATCAATTATCTTTGATTGAAAATTAGATGTTTCATATAATAAATTAATTTTATGTTCATTAGCATATAAAATAACATCACCTTCAACATTTTGTGGAATAAAATTTTTAATATTTCTATTTGCGATTGTAACATCAAAATTTATATTTCTATCATCTTGAATTTCTATTATTTCTCTTGCTAATCTAAAACTATCTGTAGCTGTAATATAAAGTTTATTTCCTTCATATTTTAAATTTACACCAGATAAAATAACTTCTTCACTAGTAGTAGATGTTGCAAATATTACATTATCAATAGCTTTTCTTAATTTTTCTGCATTTATTTTAATTTTATTTCCATAAAGTGAAAAATCTAAAAATGGAAAATCTTCCACATTAGCAAGATTTATTTCATATTCATCTTTTTCATTTTTGATGAATAAAACATTATTATTTGAATAAATTTCAATATTATTATTTGAACATTTTTTAATAATATTCATAAATAATGAAGCAGGAACTAAAAAATTTCCAATAGATTCAATATTTGTAATATCTTGTATTTCAATTTTACTTTCAATAGAAAAATAACCATTTGATCCTTTTATAATAATCATTTCATCTAGAACTTCAATATAAAAATTTCTTAAATGAATATAAATATTAGTTGAATCAATAGCTTTTATAACATTTTCTAATGATTTAACAAAAACATTTTTGTTGATAACAAATTTCATAATTAAAATTTTATTATATTTTTAAATTAAAAGTTTTTTATTGTTTTTTATTGTTTTAATAATAAAGTTTGTGTAAATGTTGTAAAACATTGCGTTTTTCTAGTATTTTCGTGGTTTTTCTATGTGGAAAACTATGTTTAAAATAATGTTAATAAAAAACCACCAAACACAATACTTCTCGATGTGGCTGCTACGTTTCCGTCCTGACCAAGTTACAAGGTTACTGTTTTGATGGCAAAAATATTATACTAGATTATTTTGTTGGTTTTTTAAGTGATTTAAACATATTTGTTTTATAAACTTCAACACCAGGTTGATTAAATGGATTAATTTCCATTAAATATCCACTAATAGCAACGGCTCTTTCAAAGAACATAACTAATGCCCCAAAGCTTTCTTCACTACTATCTTCAATTGAAATATGAATATTTGGAACTCTTCCAACTAATGAATGAGCATCTATTGTTGCATCAAAAGCTATTGTGTTAATTTCATGAATTGATTTTTCAGCCAAATAATTTAATTCATCTAAATTTTCATTTTCTGGAACTTCAAATATTTTTAAATCGTATTTAGGTTTTTCAATTGTTAATACAGTTTCAAATAAAATTTTTGAACCTTCTTGAATAAATTGTCCCAATGAGTGTAAATCAGTTGTAAAAATAGCTGAGTGTGGAAGTAATCCTTTTCCATTTTTTCCTTCTGATTCTGCAAATAATTGTTTTCATCATTCTAAAAAGAATCTATGATAACTTTCATATGAAACAAACATTTCTACTTTATATTTATCTTTTGAATATAGAATATGTCTTGCAACAGCATATTGGTATGCAATGTTTGTTGTTAAGTCACTTGACGAAAATGAATCATTAGCATTTTTAGCACCATTAATAATTTTTTTAATATTTAATCCAACACAAGCAAATGGGAATAAACCTACAGGTGTTAATACACTAAATCTTCCTCCAACATCCTCAGGAATAACAAATTTTTGGTATCCATTTTTTTCGGCCATTTTTACAAGCAATCCCTTTGATGAATCAGTTGTAACAAAAATGTAATCTTTAGCATTGTTTTTTCCTATTTTATCTTCTAACATTTTTTTGAATAATCTAAAAGCAATTGCTGGTTCCAATGTTGTTCCTGATTTTGAAATAACGTTTATGGCAAATTTTTTGTTTTCCACATATCTTAATTTTTGAATTAAGCTTGTTGAGGTAATTGATTCTCCAACAAAGATTATTTCCATTTTTTGTTCATTTCCAGGGTGTTCTCCAAAAACAAAATCTATACCCGCTTTAACTCCTAAATATGAACCACCAATTCCTATTACGACTAATGTTTCAATTCCTTCTTTGTGTAATTTTTTTGCACATTCTTCCATTTTTTGTAAATCTTTTAAATTAATATTATTTGGTAAATCTTTTCATCCTAAAAATGACGAACCTTCACCTTCAAATCTTTCCATTTTTTCATTAATTTCTTTAACTTTGTCTTGGTAATTTAAAATAGTTTTTATATCAATATTAGCTTTATTAAAACTAATTTTTATTTCTTTCATTTTTTTATCTCCTTGTTTGTAAAATCAAACACATTTTGAAATTTATAAGAATCATCATGTGATTTATTAATTTTAAATTCAAAAGGCATTTTTAAAAAGCAGGATCTATTTTCTTTAAATGATAGAAGTAACACTCCATCATTTCTAATCTTTTTTAAAGTTAGGTAAAAAATATCACCTATATTAATTATACCATTTAAATCTTTAATAAAGTAATCAGAAGTTTCATTTATGTAAACCAATCCTTGCTCTTTATTTGAAGTCAAAACTTCAAAATAATTTTTAGCTATGGAAGTTACCTTACATAAAAATATTGTTCCCGGTTCATAATTATTTTTGTTCATATCTATATAATTCTAATTCCTCTTTTTTTATTTATTTCAAAGAAATTTTCTGGAAATTTATTTTTTAATCTAAAAATTATTTGATCTATTCCACGAGAATGACCATCATTTTCAATTCCATATATTTTTTTAAATATTTTATTTTTAGAAGAAAAATTATTTTTTTTATGAAATTCATCAATCATAATCGCAAGCACTTCAAACTCTTTTGAAGTTACTTTTATTTCTTTGTTATCAATAATTACTGTTCTTTTTAGTAAATCTATGATAACCCCATTTCTATTTAAAATTAACTTACTATGGGAATCATCTCATTTTCTTCTTAGCAACGAAAAGAATTTTCATTTTAAATATCTTTCTTTATCTTCATAATATTTGTTATTTGTAAACACAATATCATCAGCACCATTTTTAAAATATTTAATATCATCAGAATCAATTTTTTCTTTTAATAATATCAACTTAAAATCTTTATTTAATTCATGCATTTTTGCATAAAAATTTCAAGCAAAAATGTACTCATATTCTTTAATAAAATCTACAAAGAAAAAATCAATTGTTTTATTTTCACCAATTTTTAAGTCATTATAAGATTTAAATTCATGGATAAAAGTCACATCAATATTTAAATAATTTTTAATATAACTAAAAATATTTTTTAAAAATTCTTCATTAGAGTCTTTGTTTAAGACTACGACAATATTAATTTTATCTTTTGATATATATTCATTTTGAAGCATATTTCAAATATTAAGTATATATAATTTATTTAAATTATGGAAGAAATAAAGGAAATAAAAGGTCTTGTTTTAAATATATTTGAAAGAGGAGAGAATGATGCCTTAATTAAAGTTTTGAGTTCAGATCAAATTTATTATTTTATTTGCAAAGGATTTTATAAATTAGAAAGTAAAAATAAAAGTCAAATTTTAATTGGTTCTATTTCTATGTTTGAATATTTTACATCTTATGGAAATGATTGAACTTTTTTATTGAAAAAAGCAAATCTGGTTGTGTCATTTGATTTTAATGACAAATTTAATTGAAATATAACCAAAAAGTTATTTAATATTTTTCAACAGCTTGAAGAACCAAATCAAGAGTTTTTTATTACTTATGAAAAATATTTAATGGAAGAAGATTTTTTTAACAAAAATTTATTGATAACTTATTTATTATTTTTATCTTTATCAACAAAAGGGAGAAAAATTGTTACAACTTATTGCATTAAATGTAAAAGAAAAAATCAACTATATTGTTTTGATCTAGAAGAAGGCGGTATGCTTTGTTTTAATCATAAAACCTTTGGAGGTATTTCATTATTAGAACGAGTTAGAGCTTTCTATTTTTTGGGTGTTTCTTGGGAAGAATATAAACATAACACCAATGAGTCAATTAACTCATATTTATATAAATTATTTGTTAATTTTTTGAATTATTAGAATTAATTACTTCATTTATTTTGTCATACATAATTTTGGCATTTGTTTCAAACATCAAAATGTGTTTTGCATCAGGGATAATTTGAGCAAAAATTAAATTTTTCTTTTGAATTTTTTTAATTATTTTTTGGTTGGACATAATATCCTCTTCGCCTTGTCAATAATAGACAGGGCATTTTGGTTTTTTGTGAAACATTTTTCTTTTCATTCCGATTGATCCTTTTCAGATTGCAAGTTCTTCTGCTGTTGAACCCACTGTTTGAGTATCCATTTCATTTAGTTTCATTAGAAATTTAGAATTTGTTAATTTAGGATAATCAACCTTTGCACTATATTTATAATTAATACCAAAAAGAAAACAAGTTAAAACCCTCATTGAGATAATAAATCTCTTCATTCTTCTTTCAGTCATTATATCTTTTGGGTAAAAAGGAATTGACCAAGCAAAAACCCCATCCACATTTCCTCATTTATATGCATATCTAGTTATAAATAATCCACCCATTGATTCCCCACATAGGTAAATTTTTTTATATTTAGTTTTTAAATGTTGGACAACATGAAAAATATCTAAATCGTGTTTTTTAGGAGAATTGGAAGGTTTTTGGAAAGAATCGATGTGTCCCCTTTCTTCTACTGAATAAAAGTCATATTGTTTTACTTGTTCATATAAAGGCTTCACAATTTTGGTTTTGCCATTTAAACCGTGATAGTAAATTATGGCAATATTATTATTTTGTTCTCCTTTTCAAAATAATGAATAATATTTTCCATTTTTAGTTTCTAAAATTTTTTCTTCCATTTTGTTAGCTTTCTTTGGTCATATTGTAATGATATGGCAGGGGTTAGAGGAATCGAACCCCTACAAGCAGGTTTGGAGTCTGCGGTACTACCTTTATACTAAACCCCTTTGTGTTATACTAAAATTTTAAAAAATATTTTTTTAAAAAATAAAATTTATTGTAAAATAAATGTGAGTGGTAATAGCAAAGGGGATCACCTGAATCCATTCCGAACTCAGTAGTTAAGCCCTTTAACGCCGACGATACCGGGAACGGGAAAATAGGAAGCTGCTCTTTTTTTATGCCTTTTGTGGAGTTTAAAATGAATTTTACTTTATCAATTAAGCAAGAAATCATCAATAATAAGATGAATAATCAAGAAATTAAAGATTTTATTAGCGGGGTAATTTGTTCAAATATTATCGCTAATGAACAAGAAGTAAAAATTAAATTATTAAATGAGGAAATTTATAATAAATTTGTTGATTTAATAAAAAAAGTTAATTTAGCCTATAGAATTGAGTCCAAAGTAATTTATTTAAATAGGGCAAATATAGAAATTAATGAAAAAAATGTAAATAAGTTTTTTGCTGGAATTTTTTTAT
>CASFBV010000034.1 GCA_949293065.1 uncultured Mycoplasma sp. | reverse complement strand
TTTATGTCTTTTAATATTGATTCCTTATTATCGAATTCAGGCAATTGATTCTCTCTAATCAAAATTGAATTTCTTGCAATTAATGATCCTTCGGACTGCCTGTGAATAATTTTTAATTCGAATCTTGGAATAAAAGATACATTTAAAAAATCACTCATTAAATCTCCTGGTCCTATTGGTGGCAATTGATCTTTATCTCCAACAATTATTAACATTTTCAATTTAGGAGTTGCAACTAACAATGAATAAAATAAGTCAATATTAACCATTGAAAACTCATCAATTATTATTACTTCGGCATCTGAAGGATTTGCTTCGTTAATTTCAAAATCTCTTTCATTTCATTTTAAAAATGAATGAAAAGTTTTGGCTGATTGACTCGTTTTTTGAGATATTTGCACCGCCGCTTTCCCTGTTGGGGCTAGCAATTCGATTTTGTTTATTTTTAATTTTTTTAAATTTTTTAAAATTAAACCAATCAAGAATGTCTTTCCTGTTCCTG
Source organism: uncultured Mycoplasma sp. (assembly GCA_949293065.1). Taxonomy (GTDB): domain Bacteria; phylum Bacillota_I; class Bacilli_A; order Mycoplasmatales; family Metamycoplasmataceae; genus UBA710. Next base: position 2,648 of record CASFBV010000034.1, on the reverse strand, counting down.
GTCCTCCGGTAATAATAGAAATATTATTTTTTAATGAATTAATTAAAGCTTTCTTTTGTTCATCGTCTGCTTCATTAAAAATTAAATTTTCTTCCACTATATTTAAAAATGTTTCTGTATTTACAAGATCTTTAATTCTCTCACAAATGTATTTCTCTTTTTCATACATTTTAGTAGATGTAACTGATATTTTATTTTGTTGCAAAAATATCTCGTTTAATTCAATTAAATTTCTTAAATTATTTTTATATTCATCAACATCAATTTCCTTATATTTCAAAATCTCCTTATAAATGGACTCGATTGTATTTATTGTGGAACCTTGATTTTCTAAAAAATAAATTCTATGTAATATCAAATATCTATTTGAAAGTTCTTCACTATATTCTTTTAAAAAAAATTTTGCAACTTTATCTAATTCCAAAAAATTAATTTCGGGAATTTCTTTAATAATTTCAAAAGCATTTTCTTCTAAATATTTTCTTATTTGTTTTTTTTCTTTAAACAAATCATTTAATATTTTTAAAGAAAAATTATTCTCAATAAATATTTTTGACAATTTACTTAATTCAGTATTTAACTTAATACCATCAATAATAATTTGACCCTTATTATTTCCAATTATTTCTTTAATTTTTTCTTCATAAATTTCTATATTATTTATAAACTCAATTCCTAAATTATCAACTAATTTTTGAGATGTTTTAGAACTAATTCCCTTAAATAAGGACGATGATAAAAATTTAATCACTCCATCTTTTTCGCTTGGAACTATTACCTCTTTGCTCATCAAAAAGTAATTTATTGGGTACTTAGAATTATTCCTTATTTCTAATTTAATTTCAAGTTCATAATCCAAAGTTAAATCCATATCAAGATTTGGACAAATTATATTTATAGAATTGTTAGTACTACTTATTTTTAAATTATTTTTTGATTCTTCTTGATCTTTAAATATTTTAAAAACAACGATATTGAATCCCTCTTTTCTATATATTATTCTTTTAAATTGCCCCTTTAATTTTGAATACATATTTTAATTTTAAAACATAATTAATGTTTCTCACCCTTTTAATTGCATTCATTTCAAGACTTATCACAATAGTTTATTTATGTTAAAATAAAAAATATGACTAATATTTTAAAAGAAGATAAACAAAATCAAGAAAATAAAAATCAATATCTTTTTGCAATCGACTTAGATGGGACTCTTTTATCTTCAAGTGTTCATAATACAATTCATGACATTACAAAAAAAGGAATCAAAAAAGCAATTGATGAAGGACATATTGTTTGTTTGATAACAGGAAGACCTTGAATTGCTTCGAAATATATTTATGAAGAATTAGGTTTAAATACTATTATTGCAAATTTAAATGGAGCTCACATTCATAATCCAACAGATGAATTTTTTATTGACTACATTAAATACATAAACCTAAATGAAATGCTTTATGTTTTAGGAGACCCTAATTTAAAATCTAAAATTAAAAATTTAGCAATTGAAGGGCCTGGATGAGTACAACTTCATAAAAGAGATGATGAATTAGAACAAATTTTTAATTTTCATAAATTTCCTAAATTTAGTATAGGAATCAATCTAGATAAAATACCATTAAAACCAACAGGAATTGTTATGGATATTAAAGAAGAAGTTGATGCAAGAGAGTTAAAAAAATATTTAAATCAAAGATATTCAGACTTAGCTTCATTCTCATATTGATCAAAAGGTCCTAATAAATCTTATATTTTTGATATTGCTGCTATTGGGGTCGATAAAGGTAAAGTAATTTCTCTTTTAATGAGATATTACGACATCCCAATAAAAAACACGGTTGCAATTGGAGATTCATTTAATGATGAAGAAATGCTTGTTACAGTTCATCACTCAGTTGCGATGAAAAATGCTGATGATCACATTAAAAGAAAATCTAAATATATAACTGAATTAGAAAATCATGAAGGTGGAGTTGGACAATTTATTATAGATTTTCTAGATAATAAAATTAAAAAGCACTAAAAAGTGCTTTAAATTTTTAAATTATCAATTTCATCAATGGAATTAGAATTGATTTAATAAAATAGCAACAATTGCCACAATTACTAACAATAATACAACTGATAAAATTGTTCAAAAAATAATTTTTTTCTTTTTAGATCATTTTTTTGGTGTTTTATTTGTTTTATTAACCATAACAGTATTTGAATTAGTCTTATCTTTTCTCTCTGAAAGATATTCATTAAAAATTACTTCAATATCACATAATTTTTTATATTCTTTCTCAAATCTTGATTTAAATTTAAGAAAATCTTTCTTTTTCATTTTTTTAGTTAATGAATTATTAACAAGATTTCTTACTTCATATTTGATCTTATAAACTTCTTGCTCATTTACAGTTCTTAATCTTTCTTCATTATATTCAAAATCATTTGCTTGTTTTGCCCTTATTCTCTTGATTAAAACGTCTAATTTGTAAATACATTTTTTATACAATGAATCTAATGTATTAAAGAAACTTAATGATTCTTCTGGTAAATTGTCTATATTTTCTATATCTAACATAGCACTATCATTTTGTCTTGGATCCATATCATATGTATTTGTTACCATTTTCATTTGTTCAGGAGTTTTTAATAAACCGGTATTT
>CASFBV010000033.1 GCA_949293065.1 uncultured Mycoplasma sp. | reverse complement strand
TTTTGATTTGTTTATTATTTTCAATAAAACTTTTTGTTTGTTTAAATGATGAAATAATTCCTATATTCTCTTTTAAATTAATTGATAACAATCTTGTCATAAAAATCATTGCAGAACCTAAAGCCAATATAGTAAAAAAAGAAATATATAATTTTAAATTTCATGTTTTAGATCACCTAGCATCATTTAATATTAGTGATGAATATATAAAATAAAACAAATATAAAAATAACCTTAAAAATAGCATCATCATAAAAATAAGAGCTATTTTATTTATTATTTCTTTTGTTCAAATTTTTCAATTAATTCTTTGACTTTCTTGACCAAAAGCTATTGAAATTGGAAATGATAAATATAAAAAGAAAATTTCAATCATTTTTTGGAAAATTGATCAAACAATTCAAACTAAAAATCCTGAAAAAGTTAAAACATATAAAATAGAAACAATAAAATTCATTGAATTAGCTTTGTCTAAAAAACAACTCGGAAATAAAAAGTTATTGTCTTTTTCTGGTGTTGAACCATTGGTTATTAATTCATAAATAATATTAGGTATTTTTTCTATTGTTCCATTATTTGAATTTTCAATGGAATTATATGCTTTATCAAAAACTCTTTCAAAAACATCAAATAACAAAAAAATTAGTTGAAAAACTACAACAAAAACCAACATTATTACAATTAATTTTCCGAATTCTTTAACCGCATCAATAATATTACTTTTTATTAATCCGCTTCTTGAAGTAATTATTATCTTCCCTACCTTATAAATAAAAATAAGAATAAATAATGCTGCTGCAAATGATAGAACAATAGAAATATTAATAAATGAATTAATAACCCCTAAATCTTTACCATTAAAACTAATAGATGAACTAATTTTGTTCAATGCTCCAGAATTTGTGAAAAAATCTATGACCATTAAAGGTCCTTGAATAAATATTCTTCAAACAAATTCTAAAAGTCACTGAACATACATAATTAATTAGAATTTGGAACAATTACTGAAAATATTACAGAAGAAACAATAACCCCTGCAATTATTATCAATAAACCAACTCCTCATCAAATCATTCCTTTAATTATTTTTGTTCTTTCTTCTGGGTCATCTCCTGATTGAGCTAATTTCATGCCAAGTAAAACTAGTTTTATAATAATCAATACCGCAACAACTCCTAAAACAACGGGAAAAACAATTTTTGCAATATCGAAAAATTTTTCAATAACTGGTTTAACAGAAGTTCCTAAATCAGCTCCTTCTGAAGTTCGTTCAGATAAACTTGTTAAAAACAATTTAATTTTTTCCATAATGAACCTTTCTCACAATATCTGGTATTTCAAAGCACAAAAAAACTAGCACAACATGCGCTAGTTTATAAGCAAAAGGAAAAAAAGATCAATCAAAAAAGGAAGAACCTTTAAGTTCTCTCTCTCTCTCTCTCTCTCTGCATTTCTATAATATTCATAAACTTTCTTGTGGTTTTTAAATACCATTTTATATTGTAATATAAAAATATAAAGATGCTATTTATTTTAGTGTAAATTTCTCAAAAGTCTATCCATAGCATAAACTGTAATGCAAAGTAATTTTCTAAGATCTTTCAATTTTAGAAGGTATCGAATAAATTAATTTATAATTTATAAATTATGAAAGAAATAAGAACAAGATATGCTCCTTCGCCAACGGGATATTTACATATAGGTGGTGCAAGAACTGCCCTATTTAATTTTCTATTTGCTAAACACAACAATGGAAAATTTATTTTTAGATTAGAAGATACAGATATTTCAAGAAATGTTGAAGGTGGAGAAAGATCACAACTAGATAATCTTGCTTGACTAGGGATTATTCCAGATGAATCTCCATTAAAACCTAATGAAAAATTTGGTAAATATAGACAGTCAGAAAAATTAGATAGATACAATCAAGTTATAGAAGAAATGATTAAAAATAATCAAGCTTATATTGCTTATGACTCACCAGAAGAACTTGAATTGCAAAGAAAAGAACAAGAGGCAAAAGGGATTTCTTCTTTTAGATATGATAGATATTGATTAAAAATATCAGATGAAGAAAAAGAAAAAAGATATAAAAATAACCTTTACTCAATAAGAGTAGCTTTACCTAAAAACAAAGAGTATAAATGAAATGATCTAGTAAGAGGCAATATCGCTGTTAATACAGATGAAATAGGAGACTGAGTGATCAAAAAATCAGATGGTTATCCAACATATAATTTTGCAGTTGTTATAGATGATCATGATATGCAAATAACTCATGTTCTTAGAGGTGAAGAACACATAACAAACACACCAAAACAATTGGTTATATATGATTTATTAGGGTGAGAACCCCCTCATTTTGGTCATCTTACAATAATTACAAACATGGAAGGTAAAAAACTTTCAAAGAGAGATCAAACATTAAAACAATTTATAGAAGATTACAAAAATGAAGGTTA
>CASFBV010000032.1 GCA_949293065.1 uncultured Mycoplasma sp. | reverse complement strand
GATGCTTTAATTTCTTTAGTTTTATTTGATTTATCATTATTTGTTTTCGCCATTTTGTTCTCCCTCCTCTCTTCGCTTATCTTTTAGATATTTTAATATTCCTGATGCTTCACCCAATATTGCAAACACTCGATCTGTTAATAAAGAAATTTTCTCCTTCTCTTCCAAATCACAATAATACCCAATTGAATTATCGTATTGACACAATTCAAAATCTATTTTTTTATACAAAACTCTATTTTTCAAATAACCATCTTTGAATGCAAAAAATGAAGCAAAAGAAGAAATTAAAGCAACAATTGCAGTTATAGTATTAGTAATATAAACATAATTATCTAAAAATTGAGACAATTGTTCATTATTTGCAGAAGCGGATGGTGCAAAAATTCAAAGTTTTCCTAATTTTAAAGTAGATAAAATAGCCAAAATTAAAGTAGATAAAATAGCAATAACTGATGTGATAAAAAACAATGTTAAAAAGAAATATTTTTTATACAGTGTTTTTTTTCTACTATTAACTGCATATTCATATCCATTTTCAGTAGGATAAACAAACATTTTTTTAAATCATTTAAACATTTTATCCTCCCAACACTTTCTTCATTAGTTTTTTATATGATAATTTTTTATATTCTAATGAACGATCATTTATTTCTTTTAATGCAATAACAGCTTCATCATAATCAATTGTTTGATCATTAATTTTAATGATCAAATATTGATAATCTTCAACAATATCTTGGTAAAAAAAGATTCTACTTTTTACTTTATAAATTGTTGTTAATAATGTAAATATAAATGAGGCAATAATAAAAACAGAAACGATTGTTGGCATAACAACTGTTATTGGTTCAAATTGCTTATCAATTATTTTTATAATCAATTCAGTTAAGGCTCAAATTGCCAATCCTAAAATGACTAAATTAATTAACATTGTAAAAAATGAAACGAAAAGAGAAAAAGCAACATTTACTTTCAATTTTTTCTTTGTTGCTTTTATATCATTTTTAATTTTGGTTTTTAATCTCTCAATGCTAGCTATATTTTCTTTTGACATAATACTAAGTTTTAAATTATATATCAATTTTATAATATAATATTAAACAAAACTTAAAGAAGGAGAAAAATGGTTGTAACAATTGTAACTTCTGTCCTATTTGTTATTTCATTTTTAATGATTATTATAGGATTTTTAATGGCTCCAAGTTCTAATTCATTTTCTGGAGCATTAGTTGGTTCTTCTGATCTTAAACTTTTTTCACAAGTCAAAGAACAAGGATGAAAAAAATTCTTAAAATGAGCAATGATTATTTTAGGTATTATAATGTTAGTTACAACCATTTTAGTAAGAATTTTTGTTAAATAATTATGTTTTCAAAACAAGAGATTTTAGAATATCTAAGCAAAAATAAAAAAGCATCTTATTTAGAAATTGCAAAAGCTTTAAAAATAAATAAGAATAAAAATAAGGAATTTTCAAAATATTTATCAAACCTAAAAAAAGAGGGGGATATATTTTTTTCATTTAAAAATAATTATTATTATGTCCCTAAGTTTATTGGTACTTATGAAGTTGAAATAAAAACAAATATTAACAATAAACTTTTTTGTTTTATTGATTTGAATAATCAAAGTATTAAAGTTTCAATTTTTGATAATTCATTACATGTTTTAAAAAATGATTTAGTAAGTGTTAATGTTTATCAAGAAATAGATGGAGAATTTTATACAGGAATTATTAGAGAAATTATCAAAAGAAAAAATGAATTTATTTATGTTCAAGTTGATGACAATTTAAATATTTTGCCACTATTTTTCAACCAAGAAATAAAGTTAAAAATAAATAATAAAGATAAATTAAAACCAAATACATTTGCAAAATTGAAAATAAATAAAATTGAAAAAGACAATTTAATTTTAGATTTTGATGAAACATTAAATGATTTAAATAAACCATATGCAGATATAGATTTGATTGTAGATTATTTTAATGTTAAAAAAAATTTTGATAACGAAACTATTAATGAATCATTAAAAATTGAAGATGAAGTTAAAAATGTAAAGGATTTTAACAGGATAGATTTAACTGAAAAAATGATAGTAACAATTGATGGAGAAAAAACAAAAGATTTTGATGATGCAATATCAGTTACAAAAAATGAAGATGGAACATATTTATTAGGGGTTCATATTGCTGATGTTGCTTATTATGTTCAGGAAAACTCTTCATTAGATTTAGAAGCAAGACAAAGAGGAACATCTATTTATTTAATTAACAAAGTAATTCCAATGTTGCCCGAAAAATTATCAAATGGCATTTGTTCACTAAATCCAAACGTCAAAAGATTTACCTTGACACTAGAAGCTAAAATTGACAAAAATGGTTTTACATTAGACCATAAAATTTATCCCTCAATGATCGAATCAAAATATAGATTAACTTATAATCAAGTAGCAAACATGGAAAATGAAAATTTTATAAAAGAAAATAAAGATTTATATAGCATGTTAAAACACGCTTATGAGTTAAGCGAAATTCTTTCAAGAAAAAAAGAAAATGAAGGATATATTGATTTTGAAATTGAAGAACCAATTATTGAATTAGACCCAAAAAGTGGAAAAACTATTGCTATTAAAAATAGACAAAGATTATCATCTGAAATTCTAATTGAAAATTTTATGGTATTTGCAAACGAAACTGTTTCTAAAACAATTGCAGACTTACAAATCCCTTCTATTTATCGTGTTCATGAAGCACCAAGTATAGAAAAAATTGATTCATTAAAATCATTTTTAAAAGCTATTGGAATTAATGATGTGAAGGTTAAAGAATCGGATGATCCAAAAGACTTCCAAGAAACTGTTAATGAACTTAAAAAAGAAAGATTTGATAACCTTGTAAAAATGTCGTTATTAAGAACAATGCAAAAAGCTGAATATTCAATCAATAATATTGGTCATTTTGGTTTAGCTTCTCAATATTATTCACATTTTACATCTCCCATCAGGAGATATCCTGACTTATTGCTTCATAGAATAATTTGAGAAGTATTGATTAAAAAAAATCATGATTACTCTATTAAAAGAAAAGAATTAATCGATGCAATAGCAAAACACTCTTCTAAAACAGAAGTTGTTGCAACTGATTTAGAAAGGAAAACAAATGATATTAAAAAAGCAGAATTTTATGAAAGTAAAATTAATGAAATTAAAGAAGCCACAATTGTTTCTATTGTTAAATTTGGAATGTTTGTTGAATTTGATGATTCTACAAACTCATTAATTCATATTTCAACAATTACAAATAGTAAAGATTATGAAATTTCAAATGACTTATGTCGTTTAACAGTTAATAATAAAACATATCAAGTTGGTCAAAAAATAAAAGTTAAAATTACTAAAATATCTAAATTTGATGGAAAAATAGATTCAGTATTAATTTAATTATTTTTGCTTTTTCATCCCTTTTTCATGACATTGCCTGCATCTTGCTTCGTACTTGTCTGTGTCACCTATTTCAATAGTGCTATCTGATGTTGAAGTACGATATGAGCAAGAAGCTGCTTTTTTACATACTAAACAAACTGCTTTTAGTTTTTGAACATCATCTGCAATAGCCATTAATTTAGCCATTATTTTAAAAGGTCTTCTTTTAAAATCTTGATCTAGTCCACAAAGAATAACTCTAATACCTTTTGTTGTTGCTAATTCATCTACAAAATCAATCAAATCCTCATCAAAGAATTGCGCTTCATCAATTACTAAGGCTTTATATTCCTTTTGTCTAAATAATTCTTTAATATCATCAACAATATCAACAGAATAAGAAGTGATTGAAGTTCCATTTCTTGAAGTTATTTCTGTCTGAGAAAATCTATTATCAATAGATGGTTTAACAACAAGAGTTGGAATTTCGGCATATGATAATATTCTAATTCTTTTAATTAATTCT
>CASFBV010000031.1 GCA_949293065.1 uncultured Mycoplasma sp. | reverse complement strand
TTCAAACAATTTTTTGAAGAAATTATAAATTCCATCACTATCATGGTCATCTGTGATAAACAATGCTAATTCTTTTGTTTTTTGTTGAGCATTACCCATTGCAACAGATCATCTTGCAACTTTAAACATACTCAAATCATTTTCAGCGTCTCCAAAAACTAATGTGTGATTTAAATCGATAATCCCTTTATCATGCAAAACTTGTAAACCATATCCTTTTGACAAACCTTTTGGCATAATATCAAAAACTTCATTTTGAGATCTAACAATATAAACATCATTAAATTCTGAAACTTCATTTTCTATTTTTGAATAATTTGATGCTGGAATTTCTGAATAAATAATTAAAAATTTAATTACATCATAATTATCAATATTAAATTTATTTAAATCAATAAAAGAAATATTAGCTTGTTCATCTTTATTGAATTTTTTATTGTTTTCATAAATTCAACTCAATCATTTAGAAGTAGGATTTGTTTTATCATTTTTATACATGAACATTTGGTCTTTTGTATAAACAATGAAAACTGCATCATTTGAAACTAAAATATTAAATATTTTTTTCACTGTTGATTTTTCGATTGAACTATATGAAATTAATTTTTTTTCTTTTGGATCATAAACCAAAGCTCCATTACATGAAACAACTGGCAAATGAGGATTAACAACCTTAATTACATTTTGAGCATAATAATAAGGTCTACCTGTTGCTATAGAGCAATTAATTCCTCTATTTCACAACTCTTTTAAAGTTTCAATTGTTTTTTGTGAAGGAACTTTTTGAGAAGTCAACAATGTACCATCCATATCGAAGTAAACATATTTAATATCTTTTAAATCAATTTCTTTGTCCATAATATCACCATTATTCTAAATATAAAATCTATTATAATTCATATTGATAAATTATTAGAACTTTTGCATTTTAAATTATTAGAAAAATTGTAAAATATTAATATTATTGGAGAATTAAAATGAGAGATAAATATAATAATAAAACATTGAATTTGTTGCTTCAAAGAGAAGATAAAGAAATAGAAGAATTGATTGATGAAATCGAAAATAAGCAATTTATTCAAGCAACTATCATCCAGAAAAAAGATGCTCAAATTAGTAAACTTCTTCAAGATAATAAAAGATTGCACGAAGCAATTGAGGCTAGAAATAATGTGATTGATATTAAAAATCAAAATATTGTAGAACTTAAAAATCTAGTATCTAAGTTACAAGTAATTGTTAAACAGCTTCAAGATTTAAACAAAGAAAATCAAGAACAATTCAATATTGAATTAGCTAAAAATAGGAGAAATTTCAATATAGAAATGGATCAAAGAATTTCAGAAGCATATGAAATTATGAATGTTATTAGACAAATAGACGAACAAAATAGAGAAATCAAGAGATTGATGGAAATTAACAATGAACAAAAACAAGTTTTTGAAGAATATGAAAATGAAGATAATGAATATGAAGTTAAAATAGAAGAAGATACAATGTTTTAATTTTTATTTTAATGAATTTTTTATTATTTTTTTAGTTGAAATTATAAAAATTAATTTTGCAATTCATCTTGTTCCAAATGGCACTCAATAAAATTTTGATGATTTAAATAATTTAATATATTCTTTATTAATTAAAACATTGTTTTTTAATTCTTTTGAAGACATCTTATAGCAATGATCAATCATCATCATTACATATGCAGCAATTTCTTTTGAATTCAATGATAAAAGTTTATTCATGTTATTGCATCAAAGATTAATTCTTTTTAAATTTCATTGTTCTGTTGTTGATGATCCTTTGCGATTTTCATAGTAAGTTCCTAAACATTTATTAACAAAATAAATGCTATTTGATTTTAGAACCAATGAATGAAATAATATTTGATCCTGATATGAAACCCCTTCTCTTAAATTATCCAAACTCAAAAATAAAGATGTTTTAAAAAATTTGCACATCGGAATTGATCAAGCAGTAAAACTTCTTTTTTTCGCGATAAAACCTTCTCTAGCTCTAAACATTACTTTTGTTTTTTTCTTTTTATTTTGATTCCCTCTATAAAAATTTGAAATTATTATTTCTGGATTTTTGATATCAATTATTTCAAAAATTTTTGAAAAACAATTATTTTCAAACCAATCATCTGCATCTAAGATAGTTACATATTCACCTGTTATTAAATTGTTATTTTTCACATGATTAATAACAGATCCCCAATTTCCGTTTGATTTCAAAATATATTTAAATGAATCTGATTTATTATCACTTAATCATTGATGAATAATATTTTTTGTGTTATCTTTTGAACCATCATCTACAATTAAAACTTCATAATCATTTGGATTGCAATTCTGTTGATTTTTAATTGAATTTAAAGCTGTTAAAATATATTTTTCAACATTATATGTAGGAATTATGATTGTTAATTTTTTATTCATATTACTTATCCTTATTAATTAATGGCAATATTTGTTTGAAATATAAAAAACCCGAAATCAAAGATGTAATAACAGCTAAAATCATTGGTATATTTAATAAAAATAATTCTCACCATATATGATTATCTATTACTGGTACCAAAAATAAAATGGCTGGAATTGCAATAGATTGAAATAATGTTTTTAATTTTCCATAAATAGATGCTTCTACTTTTAAATTATTTGCTGCTGCTAAATTTCTACTTCCATCTACAACTAAATCTCTAATAATGAAAACAACAACAGGTATTAAATATGTATAACTTAAAAAAGCCATAAAAATTAAAGTAGTAGATATTAATATTTTGTCAGCTAATGGATCAAATAATTTACCAAAAGTTGTTATTTGATTGTATTTTCTTGCTAATTTACCATCAATAAAATCAGTGATCATTGAAATTATAAATAATCCACCAATAGCATATAAAAAATATTGACTATTTGTTTTTGTATCTACATCTTTAAAATTTATATTATCTATTTTTAAACAATATCAAATAAAAACAGAAAACAAAACAATAATTGGAATAACTAAAACTATTCTTAAAATAGTTAATTTATTCGGCAGATTCATTACTATTTACCTCTTTTTCAAACACTTCATTAATTGATTTAAGAGCTTCGTCTTTTATCTCTTGAAACTTGTCATCACCCTCAAGTTCTTTATAAAATTTTTTAAAATATTCAATTTCATTTGAACAATATTTTTCTCATAAATTAGAATTTGTATCAATCAATTTTTTTAAATTTATTGAATATTGCGGATCTGTTTCATCTGATTCAATATATAAAACTTTAAAAGGTTTTGAATCATAAATGTCTTTTAAAAAATTTCTACTTGTTGCAGTAACATTTTTCATTTTTACTTTTGAAAAACCAGGATTTACTTCTGATAGATATTTTTCATTCATTTCAATCATTGCATAAATTCTAATTGCCAATTCTTTTGATGCCTTTATTGTTGCTCTTTTTAGTTCAACTCTTTTAGTTAATATTTTTTTATTTTTATTACGATCTCTTACTCATGAAAATACTAAAAAACCGACTAAAAGAGCCAACAATATACCAAATACTAATCATGTTATTATGCTTGTAGTCATATTTTCCTTTTTATGTGATTATAATTATACTTTAAAAGATATAAAAAAGAGCCAATTGGCTCTTCTTTTTTATTATAAATATTTATGTCCTTTTGTTTTGTACCATTCACTTCGAACAATATGGTGAACAGCAAGAATTTGCATAATTTGCCATAAACCACTAACAATTCAATAAATTTGGACTCCCGCCTCAAATAGAACAGACATTACAACATAAACAATTAAAACAATATTTTGTGTTTTATTAGACTTTTTAAGTGCTGCAATCTCAGCTTTATTTGCACGCTCGCCAAGTCGTTTTTTATTCAATATTCTTGGTAATATTTGCGAAATAATTTGAATTCCAGCTGCTAGTACTAATAGTGGTAAGTATTGCCATGCTCCTCCAAACAATTCTTTTCATGATGTTAATGAGAATTGAATTCCAAGTCAAGTCGTATCCTTAATATCTGGAATACCTTGAATTACCCTTCACACTGCAATAAATATAGGGAGCGAGATACACATTGCTTTTATTGGACCAGTCATCGAAATATTATGAGATTTATATAATTTTGCAATCTCTTCTCTTTTTTTCTGTTCCATTTCACGATTACCTTTATATTGAGCATATTTAGCATCAATTTTAGCTTTCTTAGGATTCAATTGTTGTTGTTTATGACTTGCAAAATAAGATTTATAAGTAAAGATTGAAACAATAATTCTTGTAATTAGAATTGCAACAACAATTGCAATAATTGCTGATCAACCATGCATATTAGGCATTGGTCCCATCATACCATTAATAATATATGATAATGGTCAAACAATTAATCCATAAAATGGTCCTAATTTTCAAGCTTCTCCTCAAGATGTGATTGGTTTTTGAGCAACGGAACTTGTTCCCAGAACAACACCAGCTACATTATTTTTTGTAGGTAAAAAAGTTACTTTGAACGGAGTTGGTGTTGGTTGATAGTATTGTGAATTTTCATCTGAATATACTTGAGGTCTAATACCAAAACCTAATTTTGTCATTAAATTTGTTACTTCATTTTGATAAGTAATAATAGCATTTCTTTCTTGCAATGTAAATAATTTATTTTGATCAAACGCTCTTTGATCTATCCCATTATTGTTATATGTTACAACTTGATCATTTACTAAATTTTCAAAATTTGTTTTAGATAATGCACTATAAATTTGATCGTTAGATGATATTGATGTGATTGATGTAGAAGCAACTTTATTTATTAGTGCATAAAAATCGTCAAGTTGAGAAAAATGAATTAAAAAATTATTTAATGATTGATAATAATCTCTTGCATATGCTTCTGAATTAAACATATCATCTTGAACTGAAGACAATGAAACGACTTCTGCATTTAAAGAGTATCTAAATTTACTCATTCTTTCTGTATCTGTTATTTCAACATATGTTGAACTATCAATTACACCATCACCATTAACATCTTTTGTCACATAATGACCATTAATAGTTTCTACTTTAACTCAATTTGGCTGATTTTCAGTTCCAACATTTTCAAATGCTTGGAAAGATGAAGCAATATTTGTATTACCTAAACCATAAGCATCTTTAACACTGTCTGAAGATGAATCTCAATTTGAAGGTTTTGCAGCAACAAAGAAATTAATATCATGTCAAGTATTTTGAGGTTTATATTGAATTCCATTTTGATTTAGGTAATTCAAAATTTTATTATTCATGAAAATAAAATCATTAGAATTATCACCTTTTAATAATCCATCAGAAGTTAAATCACCTTGAACTTTTGTTACATTAGATGAATTCATAGGAAGATTTTCAGTTCCTAAAACTCTTAGTGCTGATGAATAATTTCCATAATCTCCATATAAATCACTTACTTCAGATCCATATAAATCACTTAATTGAAATTTAATATCTCTAATATTTTGTCTACTTGCTAAATAATTATCTTTTGTTTTTTGTTGTAAAACATAATATTTTCTTTTTTCATATTTATAATTACCATTTTCATCTAAAACAGGATTTCCATTTGAATCATAAATAATTTCATTTCTGGTTTTTTCAACAATTTCATATGTTGAAACATATGGAGCTACTTCATCTTTATGTCTATATAACTCAATTCCAGCTCCAACAGTTGATGATGTATGTAAAACACAACCTTGAATCAATCCAGTAATCCCTAAACCAGCTAAAAATAAAAGAATAACAATTGCTATTCATTTTCATATTTTTTTAAGTTTTTCTTTTGTTGTTGTTCCTGAACCACCAGGATTATTTGGTCTATAACTTGAAGTACCAGTTAAATCATCAAATTTATTTGAACGTTTTTGATTATTATTGTAATTAAAATCAGATGTTCTATCTGATTTTCTATCTTTATTTTTATCTGATTTATCTGGTTTTTTCACTTTTAACTATCCTGATTTAATTTTTTAAAAATTTTTATAACTTGTTGTTTTTTTTCTTCAATGGATAAATTTAAAAAATCTTTTCTAACAATTAATACGACTCTGCACTTATTTTGTTGATAATTAACAAAATTGTCAAGAATTCATTTGATTTGTCTCTTAATCAAATTTCTTTTAATTGCCCCTGCAAATTTTTTAGGTGTTGAAATTCCTATTTCAAAATTACTTCATTCATCTCAATAAAGAATTAAGAATTTGTTTATCACTTGTTTTTTCTTATTAATAACAGATTGAAAATCTAAATTCTTTTTTAAAATGTTTTGCTTTTTCATTAGTTATGATCTGAAACAGTTAAACAAGCTCTTCCTTTAGCTCTTCTATTTGAAAGAACTTTTCTTCCACTAGCTGTAGCCATTCTTGCACGAAAACCATGAGTTTTAGCATGTTTTCTTTTGTTTGGTTGATATGTTCTTTTCATATTCATCCCCTTTCTAGTTAAGTTATAAAATTCTTAAATAATATAATTAATATTATTTATTTTACCAAAATTATTAAAAAATTCTAATTTATGTGTTTATACCAAATTATTTTTAATTTTATTTTAAAAAAGAAAAACATCTATTCATATCTCAATCTTCTATATATTAATGTTTAAATGCAAAAACAATTAAAAATCATCAAAAATAACATCATTTAACATTTTAGCCATCCCAATCAAGGCAGCATTATTTCCTTTTGAAGCCTTAAATATTTTATATGAATTAATAAATTCAGGTTGAATCAAACATTCATCTATATATTTTTTAATTTTTTTAAGATCAAATAATTTTGATTCACTTATTCCGCCGCCTATAATAATTGCTTCAAAATTTAAAGTAAATATTAAATTAGCAATCCCTATTCCAATTCCGCGATATCAAAATTCTAATGTTTTTACAATTTCCTTATCTTTAGATTCTAATATCTCATATGTTGTTAATTCTTTTCGGTTCATTTCATTCACTAATTTAGTTAATCCCTTAGCTGAAAAATTTTGTTCTCAATTTCTCCCTTCAATGATTGATCTTCCTATTTCTCCAGCCATTCCATTTCCATGAAACAATTTTTGATCTAATATTATTCCACCACCGATTCCTGTTCCTAATGTTACCATCAGAATATTTCTATATTCTTTAAATTTTTTATCTGTTGATTCTCCAAGAGCTGCAGCATTTGCATCATTTTCTATCACAACTACTTTTGAAGAAAATTTAGAAACATCTTTTTTTATGTCTTTATGTCCCATATCTTTAATATTTAAAACTTCTCCTGCGATTTTTGAAGTTTTCGGATCAACAACACCTGGAATTGTAATTCCAATTCCTGAAATATCATATTTAGATTCTATTTGCTTAACTAAATTACCTATTTCTTTAATTAAAGGTTTGTATCCTAAATTTTGACCATCGAATGCAAATTTAGAATTTTCAATTATTTCAAATTCAGATGTAACAACCCCTCATTTAATAAATGTTCCACCTATATCAAAAACCAAATACTTTTTATTTTTCATATCTACCTATTTTACTTCAACAACAAGCGCTTGATATGGTTTTATTTTGTTCAAATCAGAGTCTTTATAATTGTTTATTAAAATACTTTTTACAAAATAACTATTCTCAAACTTAATTGATCTATTTGAAAGATTTAAAATGATTAATAATTTTTGTTTTTTAAATTTTCTTTCATAAACAAATAAATTTTTATCACTATCAACAAAATTTATTTCACCTTGAGATAAACTATCGTTTGTTTTTCTTAAAGAAATTAATTTACGATAAAAATTGAAAATTGAATTTGGATTTTCAATTTGGGATTGAGCATTAATATTTTTATAATTTTTAGCCACATCAATTCAAGGTTTATTTGTTGAAAATCCTGCATATTTTTTATTATTTCATTGAAATGGAGTTCTAGAATTATCCCTTGATTTAACAGATAAAATTTCAAGAATTTCTTTGTCTGATTTACCTTTTTGTTTTAATTCTTTATATGCATTTAAAGATTCAACATCTTTATATTCTTTAATTGAATTAAAATAAGGATTAGTCATACCTATTTCTTCTCCTTGATAAATAAAAGGAGTTCCTTGTAATGTAAAAATTAAAGTAGCAAATAAGGTTGATGATTCATATCAATATTTTTCAACATCTCCATATCTTGAATT
>CASFBV010000030.1 GCA_949293065.1 uncultured Mycoplasma sp. | reverse complement strand
TATAAATTCAACTCAGAAGAATTTGTTAACTTCATTAATGATGCTCAAAATATTAATGATGGTTTAGTATTTGTAAATCCAAATGATTCATCAGCTAAACCATTAAATGGTCAAGCATCATTAAAAGCAATGTATGTTGTAACAAGAACAGCAAACAATGAAGAACCAACTCAATTAACAACATTAGATCAAATTAAAGATCAAATTCAAAAAGACTTCAATGGTCAAGTTGTTCTAAAAGTAACATACACACCTGTTGATGGTCAACCTCAAATTATTTCAAGTGGAGATATCTCATCAATTACAACTTTAAGAAATGGAGATAAATTCAAAATTGAAATTGTTTCAGTAAATGAAGATGACTTGATTTATGCTCAACAACCATCACCATTAATCTTTACAATTAATGGATTATATGAACCAAATATGGATCAATCAGTTCTTCAATACTTAAGAGTTGAACAAGTAGGTTCATACAATGGAAAAGGTTCATTTAGAATTTATGTAGATGGGCCAAATATGGAAGGTACAACAATTGACAATCTTCCAGGTGGATATAAATTCCAAGTTAGAGTTTGAGGAAAAGATAAAACAGTTAAACATGCTTGAACATCTGATCTAACATCAATTAATGATTTAGAAAATGGTGATAAAGTAGAATGAAAACTTGTTGCTAAAAATGGTTCACCTGTTGATGAAGCTTACTACAACACAGTTGCAAATCCAGCTAAAATGGATGCAAACAATGGTATTTATGCTTACATGCAGGTAAATCTAAAAGGTTCAGCAGGAGCAAATATTACTGATCCAGTTGATGGAATTGGTAAAAATCCATCTAATGTAAATGAGTATCCAGAAAATTCAGGTTACTTAATTGCAAATCTAAAAGATGATCAAGATACAGACTTCACAATTTCATTCAATGAATTTAAACGTGTAATGGATTCAATGAACTTCTCATATGTAGGAGTTGATGGAAAAGGTGATATGATTTCAGGAAAAGACATTGCAGATGTAACCGTAAATGCAATGACACAAGAAGATCAAGCATCTTCAAGAGCAACACATACTCTAAAAGAATTAATTGATTTAGGACGTATTACTTTCTACTATGAAAATACATCATCAACAAAAATGAATCAATTTAATTGAAACCAAGTTAAAGATAGCTCTGGAAATTGATTAACAACACCAGGATGTCTAACAAATGGAGATAAAATTAGAGTTGTTTACTCAGATGCTGCAAATACATACGAATGATATGCACCAGATGTATATGGTCTAAAAAATGAACATGATTCAATGCCACTATTTGCATGAATTGGAATTGCAGCAGCTTCAGTTGTAACATTAGGTATTTTTGCTGGAATTTACTTCTTAGCAAGAAATAGAAAATTAAAAAGCAATAAATAGTTAATTTAATACAATAAAAACTTGCCGATAAAAGCAAGTTTTTATTTGTGATTAAACTATTAATTTATTTATGTTAAAATGATTGTATGAACAAAATTTCTAAAGAAACAAGCAAAAGATAAAATTGATCAATTAGAATCAGTTGATGAATTTGATGAGGTTGAACTTTCTAACAAGAAAACAAAATTAACAATTATAGGAACAAAGAAGGATAATATGGCATTAATAGATGACGAAATTTTTGATAAAGAAGAACCTGCTAAAAAAGAAAAACCAATTTGTCAAGATTGTAAAAATGAAATTGATGAAAATTCACCAATTTTGTTGTGTGAGCAATGTTTTAATGCTAGAACTAAGGAAACATTGGAAAAAATTAAAACAAACATTTTAGAGATTTCAAATAAATTAAAAATGATTGATGAAAGTATTGAAAAAATAAATAAAGATTTAGAAATTGATAATTTGCATATTGTTGTAAGAAATAAATTAGAAATTGATTTGTTAAATTTAGAAGCAATTAAAAAGAAATTATTAATTGATAAAGAACTAAATTATGAAGCTTTTGTAACAAATCAACATCAGGCAAATAAAATTAGAAAAATTTCAAATTGAATTCTTTTTGATATCATTGAATTTGAAAATATGTAGGTGTTTTATGAATGATATTAGAAAAGCAAAAATTAATGATGATGTTATTAATATAGAATTGTCTAATGGTAAAAAGATAGATGCTAATATTTTATTCACATTTAATGAAGATGGGGATCAATATATTATGTATGAGATAGATAATGTAGCATATGGAGCAAAAGTAAAACCTGATAATTCTCTTGCACCTATTAATGACGATGAATGAGAATTGGTTGAAAGAATTTTTAATGAATGATGCGAAGATGAAGATATAGAAAACGAAGGATACTTAGATAAAGAAGAAAAATAGGTTTTTTTATATTTTTAATTAAAATAATTACGTATGAAAAAAAGTGGAAAAAAATGATTTTTAATAAGTTCTCTTATTTTTGCAGCAGCAGCAGCAGTTTTTGTTGCCGGAGTAGCAATAAATTTATCAACAAAAAATAACAAGTCACATCAAACAAATCCTATTGATTTGTATAATGAAAAATTTGCGAATAAAGAAAAAGCTATTACATTTGATGAGACAAAAGCAATTTTGTCTTTAAATGGTTGAAATCCTGAAACAACTAACACAAGCAAAAATTTTGATATAGCAAAAAATTGATTAAAAAACAAATTCAATATATTAGAATTAACTTTTAAAAATCTAGATAACAATTTAAAGTTAACCATCACAAACGATTCAAATAATCAAGAATTGATCAATTATATTTATGGAACCACATTTGATGATTTTTTAAAACAAATTAATATTAAATCATATGATGTATTAAATATAAATTTTGCTTTTAATATTAGTCAAAGTATTGATTCAAATATTGCTCAACTATATAATTTAAATACAACTTTAGAAAGTGTAATTATTAATTTTAAAAGTGTTG
>CASFBV010000029.1 GCA_949293065.1 uncultured Mycoplasma sp. | reverse complement strand
TTATTGGTATTTATTTTGGTAACTTTTTAATATAAAAATTTTTAAATAATTTTTATATATAAGGAGTAAAATTTTTATGCTAAAGGTAAAAAATAAGTTAATTTTTATTCCCTAAAAAATTGGTTTGTTTTTTGTTTTTAGTAATTAAACCTTATTGAGTTTGATGAGAATGGAAATAAGATTTAATTTTTGTTTTATTTGTTTGACTAAACAAAACTTATGTATTTTATAAATATTAAAAACTATAGAAAGAAGAAGGATTATGGAAAAATTAGTTGTTCAAGGTGAATATGACAACCAAAAGCTAAGAGAACAATCTAAAAAAGAACAATCTTTATGAATGTGACTTATCCTTTTAGGTTGCTTCCTATTCCAAATGCTACCTTACTGTGTGGCATTGAACTTAACTAACGTTTTTGCTACAACCTGAACAAAATGATTGGGTGGTAATATAACATTGATGTCTTTAACATTTACAGTTGGTGCTTTATCAGCTGCATTTGTTGGTCCATCAATTGCAAAAATGTTTAGTAAGAAAATAAATATGCGTTTAGTATACGCTATTGGAGTTATTACAGCGATGGCTGGATTTTTTGGATCATCTATTAATGCATTCGTAGGTGGTGACCATAAAGATAAAGCGGTTGTTGCTGCGATTTTATGAATTAGTAACATTTTATCTCAAGCTGGTGTTATGATTTTCTCTGGTTTAGGGGTAAATAACTTGATTTCTAAATGATGACCAGCAGAAAGAAGAGGATTTGCTCTTGGTATTGCTTTCATGGGGGGATCATTAGGAAACATTTGAATGCAACAATTAGTTGGATTACTAAATGACAAATATGGTACACCAACAAAATCAATACATTTTTCATCTACAGAATGAGTTCCTTATTTAGTTATGGCTGCTATAGGACTTGTAGGAGGGTTATTAATTGTTGCCTTTGCATGTAGAAAACCTATTCCTCCAATACCTCAAGATCCATTAATGTCTGAAAAAGAACAAAAAGTAATTAAATCACAATGTATTGGATGTTCAAGTGAAATTGAAGTAAATGGTAAAGCAGCTTCAAATCAAAAACCATTAGAAGCATCACCACTTGTTACACAAAAATACCCAGTTTATTGAATTTTAGGAGTTGGATATTTAATTTTACAAATGGGAACAATCCATGCTTCAATGAATGGAAATATGATTGCAAATTCTACATGTTTACATACAACAACAAGTTACAATAGCATTATGTCACTTGGTGGAACATTATTTGGAGTTTCATGTTTAATTGGTAACTTTATGGGTGGAGTTCTAAATGATAAAATTGGACCACATAGATCAATTGCTATTGCTGGTCTTGGACAAGTAGCTGCTATTCTATGTTTAATGCTTTCAGTTAAATCATATGCTTTAGTTTATGTATACTTCATTTTAGCTGGTTTATCAGTTTATGTATATACATCAACTCCATCATTTATATCAGGAAAATTATATGGAGCAGGACAATCAAATGCTCATATGGGTATCCTAGGAATCTTTATTGCTGTTGGATTTGCTATTGTTAACTCAATTACAGGGGCATTAACAGGTGATGCAAATGCTGAAAATATTCAACATATGTTTGGTGAGGAAACATATGGAAACATCCAAAACTTAGGAATTTTTGCTATTGTATGTATGGGTGTTGGAACAATCATCGTTGTAATTTGTGTAACAATGACAATGAACAAAGGTATTAAAGGATTGATTGAATACTCACCTACAAAATACTCAAGAATTGTGTTTAAATACTCAGCTCAAATTAAAGTTGCAATTAATAGAATTGCTATCTTCAAAAAAGATTTTAGAAAAGAAGAAAAAGCAATTGAAAAATACAATGCAAAAGTTGCAAAATTAGATGCAGCAAAACAAAATGCTAAATTACAAAAAGATGTTGAAAAAATTAATGCTCAAATTGAAAAATCTAAAGTTAAATTAGATAAAAAATTAGAATCAATTAAAGCAAAATTACAAAAAACATCAGATACACCAATCAATGAATCAAAACAACAAGCAAATGTTGCTAAAGCTGACAAAAAAGTTAGTGTATTAAATCAAAAAATGGATAAATTCAAACAAACAGAATTCAAAACAGATTGAGCAAGATACAAAAAAGAATATGAACTTGTTGACAAAATTAACTATGTAAATGGTTTAAGAACAAAATTACAAGATGAAAAAGATCAAAAAATTGCTGGTTTCAACAAAAAATTACAAGTTCAACAATACATTTATCAATATAATGTTGGTAAATTAAAAGAAGGAGCACAATTATTAGAACAATACTACAGCAACCCATATGCTCACTACTACCTATTAATTGATAAAGCTCTACAAAACAAATTTGATAGAAAAGTTGAAGCAATGAAACACAACGTTGCTGGAAAACAAAACAAATACAACAAAATTTTGGCTCTTGAAAAACAATTAAATTTAAATGCAAATCAAGACCAAGTTAAAAAATAATAATTTCAATCAAAATTAGAAAGAAGGAAATTTATGTGTACAGCATTGTCACTAAATAACAAAAAAACATTCCTATTTGGAAGAAACATGGATATTGAAGCAGGATTTGGACAACAAGTAGTTATTACTCCAAGAAACTTCACATTACCATTACGTTTTAATAAAGCAGTTAAACAAAAATATGCAACAATTGGTATGGCATTCCCATTCCCAGATCAAGAAAATAAAGGTATTATTTATCCTTTATATGCAGAAGCTGCAAATGAAAAAGGATTAGCTGTTGCAGGTCTAAACTTCCCAGGTACAGCACACTATCCAAAACCAGGAAGCATTAAAAAAGCTTTTGAAATTACTCCATTTGAAGTTATTTCATTCTTCCTATCACAATTTACAACTACAAAAGAAG
>CASFBV010000028.1 GCA_949293065.1 uncultured Mycoplasma sp. | reverse complement strand
TCTCAAATTTGTACTTTTCAAAGAATTGGGGCAAAACAGGCATTGAAAGATTGTGGTAAATATTTAAATATCAATTTTGCTAGAATGAATGAAATAACAAAATTAATTTCAGGAAATGATTCATTAAAAGAATCTTTTGAAAAAAATATCAAATTCAAATCAGTTATTGAATCTGAAAACATTTTGACAAAACTATATGAAATATCTTTACTTATAGAATCACTTCCAAGACAAGTCGGAATTCATGCAGCAGGTATTGTAATTTCAAAAGAACCTATAATAAATTCAATCCCTACAATGGAAATTGATAATTCCTTAGTAACTCAATTTTCAATGGAATTCATAGAGACCTGAAATTTATTAAAAATTGATTTACTTGGCTTAAGAACACTAACAATTATTAAAAAAATGGAAAGTGAAGTTATAAATAATTTTGATAAAAATTTTGTTTTTAACAACATTCCACTAAATGATGATAAAACTAATAAACTATTAACAAGTGCTAAAGTTTATGGAATATTCCAACTTGAATCCCCTGGAATGATGAATACTTTAAATAAAGTAAAAATCAACAAATTTGAAGATTTAGTAGATACCATTTCTCTATTTAGACCTGGACCTTTATCAAACATTCCAAAATACATTGAAAATAAAAATAACCATAATTTAATTGAAAAAATTTCACCTGAATATGACAAAATAGTTTCTTCTACAAATGGAATAATTATTTATCAGGAACAAATTATGGAAATCATTCAATCAGTTGCAGGTCTTAGTTTTGCTAAAGCTGATGTATTAAGAAGAGCAATTAGCAAAAAGAAAAAAGAAGAGATTCTTAAAATGGAAGAATTATTTATAAATGGAGCTAAAAATAAAAATATTAACGAGAAAATAGCAAAACAAATTTATGACCAAATTGTCAAATTTGCAGAATATGGATTTAATAAATCTCACGCTGTTGCTTATGCAACATTAAGTTATAGAATGGCTTACTTAAAGGCAAGATTTCCTCTATGCTTTTATGCAGGAATTATTTCTTTAACAACATCGATAGATGCTATAAATAAATGCGTTTTAGAAGCAAGAGAATTAAAATTCAATATTCTTTCACCTATGATAAATAAAGTATCCAAAACAATAAATCACGACAAAAAAAACACATTATACTTGCCTTTAAATTTTATTAAAGGGTTAGGATCTGTTGCAAATGAAAAAATAGTTAATGAATTTGAAAAAAATGGAAAATTTGTTGACTTTTTTGATTTTGTAGCAAGAGCAAAAAAAATTGGAATAGGTGATTCAATTATAGATATTCTAATTGAATCAAATGCTTTAAGAGAATTTGGAAATATGAATACTCTTATAAACAACAAAACAAAAGCATTATCTTATGCATCAGTTGCTTGTTATGAAGATAAAGAAACAAAAGAAATTATTATTGATAACCAGACAAAAAAACCTAAATTAGAAATTTATGATCAAGATTTAAATCAAGAAGCAAAAAATGAAATTAAGTATCTTGGAATGATTTATAATGCTTTTGTTACATCAAATTATGAGTCAAATGACAAATTGTCAAATTTAAAAGTTGGTATTGAATACAAAATAGTTTTATCTATTGATAGAAAAAAAGAAGTCATGACCAAATTTAAAAGAATGGTTAATTGTGTTGAAGTAAGTGATTCATCAACTAGTGAAACAATTTGATTTAATGAAAAAAATAAAGATTTATTTAATACATTAGAAGAAAATACTATTGGTTATGCAACAATTATTAAATTAGATAGAAATGGAAAAAAATATTTAAATATTTATAAATGGGAGAAAATTAGATAATGAACAAAAAAATTCTATTAGTAGATGCAAATCTTTTGATGTTTAGATCTTTTTATGCAGCTTACGCAATTAATAAAAACCCATCAAATATGCCAATGCATTTATTTTTTAGCTCATTATTTGAATCAATCAAGGTAGAACAACCTTCTTATTTATTTTTAGCATTTGACGCATATGGAAAAACAAAAAGACATGATGAATATCCAGAATATAAAGCGGGAAGACAAAAAGCTCCTGATGCTTTATATGAACAAAAAGAAAAAATACTAAAAGTTTTAGATCAAATGAATATTTTTTATTTTTCACAAATTGGTGATGAAGCAGATGATTTAATTGCTACTTTAACTAACAAATTTAAAAATGAATATGAAATTGTTATTTTGTCAGAAGATAAAGACTTGTTGCAACTTGTTGATAATAACGTGTGTGTTAAACAGAAGAATAGAGATAAAAAACTAAATCAAAAATATATCAAAATTAATAATGAAAATTTTTATGATATTTTTAGTTTTTATCCAAATCAAGTTGTTGATTATAAAGGAATTGCCGGGGATAATTCAGATAATTTAATAGGTATTAAAGGTGTTGGTCCAAAAACAACAATTGAATTACTATCTAAATATCAAACACTTGAAAATATTTACAGCAACTTAAATGAATTAAGTTCTAAACAACAAGAAACATTTTTAAAATTTAAGGATCAAGCATTATTATGTAAAAAACTTGCAACATTAAATGAAAACGTTGATATGGATATTGAACTAAATCAGTTACTAATAAATGAAAATAATTTTTATAATCAACAAGTGTTTGATCTTTTGGAAAATTTTGGATTAAATAAAATTTTGAATATGCTAAAAAATCTAAAAAAATAAAACCTCAATGAGGTTTTAAATTTTTTAGTTTATTAAACAAGTTCTAAAATTGCCATTTTTGTTGAATCACCTTGACGGGCAGGTAATTTAATAATTCTTGTATAACCTCCATTACGGTCTTTATATTTTGGAGCTACTGTATCAAACAAATATTTATCAACTGGAACATTGTCTTTTGTTGTTACAGGTCTTAAGAATGCAACAGCTTCTCTTCTCGCTGCTAATGTTCCTTTTTTACCTTTAGTAATCATTTTTTCAACAAATCTTCTTACTTCTTTTGCTCTTGTTTCAGTTGTAGTAATTCTTCC
>CASFBV010000027.1 GCA_949293065.1 uncultured Mycoplasma sp. | reverse complement strand
CAAATACATAAATCCTTCTGAATCAAAAAAGTTATGAATTTCTTTAGCTAATGTTGATCTAATTAACATTACTGCTCTAAATATATTTGTTCTATGTCTTACATGAGGAATTTCTCTTAATGTTTCTAAATTTATTTCTTGCTTTTGAATTGGGAATGAATCATCTGTTGGGCTTATATTATTAGCTTTATTTACTTCAATTTCACAAGGTTGTTGAGCATTGGGAGTCAATTTAAAAATACCTTCAATTTCGATTGCAGAACCTATTTTTCATTTTGAAATTTCTTCCAAATCAAATTTTTCTTGGGTTAAAACAAGTTGAATATTTGAAATTGTTGAACCATCATTTATGTTTATAAATCTAATTTTTGTATTACCTCGATTTGATGTAATTCAACCTTTAATTTTAATATCTTGTTGATCCTTGTATGTTTTAATAATTTCTTTAATTGATTTCATAATTTCTCCCTTAAATGCTTATGTAAAAATTATAAATAATTTAAGCATTATTTATAGTAAAATTAAATAGCAATACATTAAGACAGTAACTGCGAAAGCTTAATTTGTTACCAAGTGTATATTAACTCTTTATATGTATTGCACTATCATGTAAAGGAGGTTGTATGAGTCTTCTAAAAGCTCAAAAAATAGAGCAAGCAAAAGAAATTAATGAAAAAATTTCAAAAGCTCAATCTGTTATAGTTGCTACATATCAAGGTTTGACTGTTAAAGAAATTCAAGCTTTAAGAAAAGAAGCAAAAACAAAAGATGTTGAAATCAAAGTTTATAAAAATAGACTTGTTAAAAAAGCAATTGAAAACTCTGATTTCAAATCATTGTCAGATACTCTTGTAGGTCCAAACTTGTATGCATTCTCATATTCAGATTACATTTCAGCTGCTAAGGTTCTACATGACTTTGGTAAAAAACATAAGCAAGTTGAACTTGTATCAGGAATTATTGATAATGTTGTAACAGATAAACAAGGAGTTATCGAAATTGCAACATTACCAACATTTGAAGAAGCACTTACAATGCTTGCTACATCATTACAAGCACCGATTAGACAAATTGGAGTTGGTCTAAAAATGCTTGTTGATGAAAATAAAATTAAATCAGAATAAAAATAATATTTATTAATATAGATTAAGGAGAAAAATTATGGCTAAATTAACAAAAGAATCATTTATTTCAGCATTAAAAGAAATGAATATCAAAGAAGTTATGGAACTTGTTGATGCATTAAAAGAAGAATTCGGAATTGATCCTTCAGCAGTTGCAGTTGCAGCAGCTCCAGCAGCAGGTGGAGAAGCAGCAGCTGAAAAAACAGAATTTAAAGTTGTTCTTAAAGCAGATGGTGGAAACAAAGTTGCAGTTATTAAAGTAGTTAAAGATGTAACAGGATTAGGTTTAATGGACGCTAAAAAACTTGTTGAATCTGCTCCAGCAACAATTAAAGAAAATATTAAAAAAGAAGAAGCTGAAGAATTGAAAAAACAACTTGAAGCAGCAGGTGCTCAAGTTTCAGTTGAGTAATTTAAAGAAGATTAATAAAAATAAAAAATGCCAAAAGAGTGAATGGCATTTTTTATTTTAGTCCAATCCAGACTAAGGCGAAGTAGTATCCTATCTCCTTTCTGTTTTTTACAATGATTATTATAAGAGCATAAACATTATTTTTTAAGCCTTAAAGCCTATTCAAAAAAGTTGTTTCTTATTGAAACAAAAATAAAAAAAAAAAAAAAGATGTGATTTAAAATTTAATTATGAGATTAATAGTAGATAAAAAAAATAATAGAAATATTTCTTATCATTTTAAAAATATTTTAAGAAATACTTTAATCATATTTTCATACATAGTTGGTTTTTCTTGTTATGCTCTATTATTTTTAGGTTGAACAATTAATTTCAAAGAATTCAATAATATTGTTTGAATTGCTGTTCCTATTTTAGGATTAGTAACAGGATTAATTCATATGGGGTTCATTTACAAGGGATCACTAATTTGCAAAGCATTAGTAATGTTTATAATAATGTTTTATGTTTTTATTCTTCCATTGCTTGTTGCAATATATAACTAGGTAATTATGAAGTCAGTAAATTTAAAAAATGAAAAAATAAAATATGTATCAATTGGAGATTCAATCTCTGAAGGGTATAATGGTCGTTATAATTTTGGATATGCAGGTTGCATGGATGAACAAAAAAATATTTATGGAACATCATGACCATCATATTTAGCTAGATTTATTCAAAAGATTGATAAGTCTTTATTATATTCATATGAAAATTTTTCAATGTCTGGAACTAGACCAGAAGATTGAATTTATTTCTTGGGATTGAACAATGAAAAATATAATTATGAAAATTCGATTAAAAAAATTAAATTTTCAAGGTCACTTAATGAAATTAAAACCAATCCCGAAAGAAACAGAATTAAAAGACAATTTAAAAAATTTGGAAAAACAAATCAAAGTGATTTTGATTATTTAAAAGAAAAACTTAGAGAAGCTAATCTAATAACAATTAACATTGGAGCAAACTATATTATCCCAAGAATGCCATTTGATGAAATAGCAAAACTTGTTGTAAATGAAAAAATAGATGCTACAACTTCAAAATCAATAGATAAAAAAATAGATTCTATTATCTCTGAAATGGAAGAACAAATGAATGTTCTTTTACCATTAATTAAAAAAATTAATAACAAAGCATCAATATATTTGGTGGGATACAATAAATTGAGTTCTCCTTTTTGAGAAACTATTAATTTATTTTTATTTGAGATGGGGTTGCCAAAAGATTATATTGGTATTTTTTATAATAAAATTAACGCTTCATTAAGAAGAAGTGCAAAGAAAAATAAAATTTATTTTATTTCAACAAACAATCAGAAATTTTGAGCAGAACATAATTATCAAATGTCAAACGTTTTTTACGAAGTTCATCCTACTATTTTAGGATATAAAAAAATGGCACAAGATATTTTTGCAAAGATTTCACTTTCAAACAGTTTTTTTGAAGATAAAAATAAAATAATTAAATCAATTAAAAGTTTTAATAAGGAATATATAAACGATGATTTTGGCTCATTTAAAAATGGATTAGATTTTTCAAAATTAAAAATATCTAATAGTGAATTGATAGAAAAAATATACGGAAAAAAAGATGAAATATTATTTAAGATAACTAACGTTGAAAAAGAATCAAAATTTTTAGAAACAGATTTATTTATCGAGCAATCTCTTGATGAAAATAATGATCCAGATCAATCATTAAAATTTTCATTAAAACAGTCTATATCCATCATTTTAAGTTCATTAAATATCAATTTTGAAAGTTTGAATAAAAATTTAAATAAAATTTTTGAAAACAAGACATTAAATTCTTTTGTAAATAATTCAAAATTAGTTTCAATAATATCAAATAAAATTCAAAAAAATATTGATGATTATTTTGTAAAAAAACACGAGAATGTTTCAATAAAATTATTCTCAGAATTTCTATTTAAAAATGCATTAGATTTAAACTTAATTTCAAGTGAATTGAAGAAATTTTCATTATTAATAGATAGTTCAAAAATTAAAAAAGATATTTTAGTTCATAAAAATGAAATTGTTGAAATTATTGAAAAAATATTCAAAATTAAAAATGTTAATTTATTTTTTAATGATGTAAATAAAAGTTTAATTGAATTTTTATTTACTAATTGAATTGGAATAGATGATAAAGATATTATTAATTTTGTAATTAAAAATTTAGATTCTAAAATAAATGTTTCTAAATTTATAAGTGTTTTAGTAGATGTTTATTTTTCATCAATTTCGTTAATTAAGAAATCAAAAGATACTAAACAAATGATTAGTATATTTTTAAATTCTGACAAATTGAAAAGTTTTATTTTGAGTGAATTTGAGAGAATAGCTAATGAGATAGAAATCGGTGATGATTTATGTATATTATTTATGAATAAAGCAAATATACCTGTTATTCTTAATAACAAAAAAATAATTAAAAATTTTTTAAATGAGATCATTTCAATTTTGAAGGAAAACAAAAATTCTTTCAAAATCATTTTAGAAATTATTTTTTCACTTGTTAATTTTAAAAAAGAAAAAATAACTTTACAATCATCAATTGATTTTATCTTAAATTTAGATAAGAAAAATTTTTGAGTGCAATTATCAAAATTATCATTTGATAAAATATCAAATCAAAAATTTGAAAACATTGTTAAAGGATTTGAATTATTTTTTAATAATCTATCAATTGAAAGTGGTTTTTTTCAAGCAATAATTAATCTTCAAAATCCATCTGATTTATTTAATAAAAAGACATTTAAAGTTCAAGCTGTTAATTTGCTGAAATACTTTGATAAATTAAATCAAATTAAAAAACCATTGAATAGTTTCTTTAAATGTTTAATGTCAAATTTTTATACTTCAAAAATTAAAACAAAAAACAATATTTATTACAAATGCTTTTTTAGATTTTTATTAATTATGATTTTAACTCTAAGACAGCTATTTCAACAAAATGTTGATAAAAATATTTTTATGAATGGAACTAAAATATCAATTGTAGAAGTTTGTTTTAAAATAGCAGGATTTCAAAATGGTAAAAATAAAGGGATTGATAGTTTAATATTAAGAATGT
This sequence comes from uncultured Mycoplasma sp., assembly GCA_949293065.1. GTDB lineage: Bacteria > Bacillota_I > Bacilli_A > Mycoplasmatales > Metamycoplasmataceae > UBA710. The sequence continues at coordinate 1,097 of CASFBV010000027.1, read as the reverse complement.
TTAATGAAGAAAATAATTTTAATTTGAAACTTCATAAGAATGGTGACATTGACAATATCTTGTATTTAATATTTAGTTTAGACAAAAATGAAAAAAATATGTATACTAATATTGATAAAATTAAAAGAATTTTTAATTCTTTAAGAGATGGTTTTATCAAATAACACTCGAAAGGAGAAAATCAAATGATTCATTTAACATGAACAACAGCATATTTTGGTGAACTTATTGGAACACTATTGTTAGTGCTATTAGGTAACGGCGCTTGTTTTGCAGTAAGTCACAAAAAAATGTTTGCAAACCAACCTGGTAAATGAGTTATTGTTTGTCTTGGATGAGCAGCAGCAATCTTTGTAGGAGCTTTTACAGCTAGTGCTTTGGGTTCAGGCGGATACATTAACCCTGCAATTTCATTATATGCAACAATAGCACATAGAGATTGACATTACTTTGTTTATATTCCATTCCAACTTATTGGAGCATTCATAGGTCAATGATTACTATACTTATTAAATTGAAAATTCATTGCAAATGAAGCTGAAGAATTAGATGGAGACAAAACAGCTACAAGAGGATCTTCATGTACAAACCCAGCTTTTGATGGATCTAAAAACTTTGGAATGAACTTTGGATATGAATTTATTGGAACAGCAGTATTGGTATTAGTGGTATTCTTAATGCAACATTCAATAGTTGCATTAAATGGAGGAGTTATGGCTGTTACAATTACAATTACAGCCATTGCAATGGGATTAGGATCAGCAACAGGATTTGCTCTAAACCCAGCAAGAGACCTTATGCCAAGATTAGCATACCAAACATTAAGATTAACAAATACAGGTAAACAATTAGTAAGTGCAAATTGAGCATATTCATGAATTCAGTTTGTTGCTCCATTTGCTGCAGGTTTATTATTTGGTTTAATTGGTTTAGCATTTTAAAAAAATATAATAAATTTAAATAAAATTTTATATAATTAAAAAGCATTTAAAAATGCTTTTGTTTTTTCTTTAAAATGGAGAAGTAGCTCAGCTTGGTAGAGCACTTGGTTTGGGACCAAGCGGTCGCAGGTTCAAATCCTGTCTTCTTCACCATTT